>MHKO01000048.1:18823-22979 GCA_001818435.1 Candidatus Komeilibacteria bacterium RIFCSPLOWO2_02_FULL_48_11 | reverse complement strand
TATAAACCACTATCAAAAGAATAATACCCACCGCCAGGAGAAACTTTTTTTGTTTTAAAAATCCAAAACGCATATTCCTATCCCAGCATAATATTCCCCACCGACTCTACTTCCTTCAATAAAACGCTATCTTCCAGCAGAATGCCGGCCCCGCGAACCACGGTGGTTAACGGGTCGTCAACTATTTTCACCGGCATGGTCAATTCTTTGCTGATGAGCGCATCCAGCCCGCGCAGCAAGGCGCCGCCGCCGGAAAGCAGGATGCCGCTTTCATGCAAATCAGCCACCAACTCAGCGGGCGCGCTTTCCACGGTCAGGCGCACCTGGTCCACCAAAGTGCGCACCGGACGCTTAATGGCCTCGCGCACTTGATTATCGTTAATGCTGAATTCCTTTGGAAGACCGGTCAAAAGGTTGCGGCCTTTAACCTTAAGTTCCAGCGGCTCTTCAAGCGGCAGGGTGGAACCGATTTTAATTTTTATCTCTTCAGCCGTTTTTTGGCCAATGATGATGTTAAAGTTTTCCCGGACGTATTCGCGGATAGTGTTGTCCAGTTCATCCCCGGCCGTGCGGATAGTCTGGCCATTGACGATTCCGGACAAAGAAATCACGGCCATTGAGGTTTTGCCGCCGCCAATCTCAACTATCATGTGGCCCACGGATTCCTGCAAATTAACCCGCGCGCCAATGGCCGCGGCCAGCGGCTCTTCCACCAAGTGCACTTCCCGGGCCCCGGCGCCCAGAATAACGTCCTGCACCGCCTTGCGCTCCACTTCGGTAATGTCCAGCGGAATGTTGACTATAATCCGCGGCCGAGGAGTAATGGTAAAACTTTCGCGATGGATTTTTTCAATAAAGTGCTTGACGAATTTTTCGCAAGTTTCAAAATCGGCCACCACGCCGTTTTCCACCGGCCTGATGACCGTAATGTGCGGCGGCGTTTTGCCCATCATGCGCTTGGCATCCAGACCCACGGCCAACAGCTGGTCCGTGCGGGTGTTAATCGCGACCACCGTGGGTATGTTGATGACAATCCCCTTTTCCCGCACAAAAAAAAGAGTGTTGGCCGTGCCTAAATCAACTCCAATGTCTTTGGAAAATCGCCCTAAAAAATTTTTGAACATACCAACTCTTTACTGGATTAATTGGCAATGGCCGACCAAATTCGGCCGCCAAAACGCATAATGTCGTGATAAGTGATGAAAATCGCGAACAACATCAGTAAAACAAAACCCGCGCGATGAAACCAATCTTCAACCAGTCGGCGCGAGGGCTTGCCGCGGATTTTTTCCACTATAAAAAAAACTATCCGGCCGCCGTCCAGGGCTGGAAAGGGAAAAATGTTGATAATCGCCAGATTAAAAGACAAAACAGCGGTAAAAAGCAAAGCATAAGGCCAGCCTAAATCCACCATGTCGTTGGTGGCCACGGCAATGGCCACCGGGCCGCCCAGATTCTCGCCCAGGCCCTGGCCAATAACTATCTGTTTGACCAGGCTCCCTAAAGTCAAAACAATGCGGCTCAAATAACCAGAGGTTGCTTTGGCGCTGGCAATAACAGCCCGGTGAACAGGGAAACGAACTAAACCCAGTTCCGCCAATTCCAGACCAATTATGGCCCGGCCCTCTTCCACTTCTTTAATAACCTCAGGAATAACCATGACTATGGTTTCAACATTATCGCGGCTATAAGCCAGTTTAACGCTGCTCCCGGCTTTAGCAGCGACATAGGCCTGAAAGTCTTCAATTTGTTTTATCTGTTGGCCGTCAATACTCATCACTTTGTCCCCTTCTTTCAACCCGGTTGCCTCGGCCGGCGAATTTGGCACAATATCGGCAATCACCACATCGCTTGAACGCACGTAAGCGCGGTTGGTATTAGCGGTTATTTCCATGGGCACACTAGTGGAAAAAAGCACTGCTAATATCAGCCAGCCGGCCAGAACATTCATAACCACTCCGGCCATAACAATAACCGTCCGCTGCCAAACCGGGCGCGAAGAAAAACTGTCGCGCTCTTCGCTCGCTCCCCCTTCTTCGCCTTTGATTTTCACAAACCCGCCCAAAGGAATGAGGTTTAAGGAATATTTAGTGCCGCGCCAAAGGCGGCTCCAAATTTTAGGCGGAAAACCCAAGCCAAACTCCTCCACGGCCACGCCCAAGCGCCGAGCCATGATAAAATGTCCTAGTTCGTGGACTAGGACTAAAAAACCTAATATCAAGATGAAAGCAATAATGGTAAGTAACATGTGGTAACTTCCGTCCACGAATTTTTCTGTCATCCCGAACCCCAATAAAGGATACTATTAATCACAGGCGCGGCAAACTACTGAGCAGAAATCAACGAATTGGGTGTCGCGGGGTCGGTGATTTATTGGGTTCATTCAAGGCCTCGAGATGACAGTAAAATTCGTGCCTATCTTATATTGTCATTATCTCTTTTTCTTTGTTCTTAGACAGAGTTTCCAGTTCCGCGGAAAAATCTCTCGTCTTTTTATCCAGCTTCTCTATAAAATTATAACGGTCATCCTCGGTAATCTCGCCAGCGCGTTTTTTATTCTCAATGTCTTTTTTGGCATCATCCCGCGCCTGGCGGATGGCCACGCGCGCCGACTCCAACTTCTCGCCAACGACTTTAAGCAAAGACTGCCGCGTTTCAGCCGTTAAATCCGGCAGTTTTATCCGCACTACTACGCCATCAGAAGCCGTGGTTAAATTTAGGCCTGATGAGGCAATGGCTTTTTCTATTTCTTTGAGCAGCGATTTATCCCAAGGCTCAATCACTAGCAGTTTGGCTTCCGGGGCAAAGATGTTAGCCAATTGCGCCAGCGGCAAGGGTGTTCCATAGGCCATAACCGCGATATTGGCAACCAGCGCCGGGTTGGCCCGGCCAGTGCGGATGGATTTTAACTCCTCTTGAAAATGCCCTTTAATTTTTTCTACTTTCTGTTCAAATTCTTGAAGCATAAGTTAGGTAAAATCTATAAATCCAAATGTTAAAGCTCAAATGTCAAATGAATGTCAAAATCTAAAATTTAAATTTGACATTTAATCATTTGGCCTTGCTTTGACATTTGGATTTTTGACTTTGACATTTTTATTATTTTATTCTACCTCACTCTCCCCACCCCCAAATAAATCATGTCTTGATTGTCGGGATTGATTAGAATGGAGAGGCTGGCGCGGGTGGTGGGCAAAGAGCGCGGTATCCAATTGAAGCCGCCATCAAGCGAGCGGTAAAAAGTGGAACGGGTGCCGTAAAAAATCTCCAGCGGATTTTTGGGATTAACCGCGAGTGAGTATATATTAGAGTCATTCTTGTCCGAAATCAAGGGCAGGTTGACCCAGTCTTGGCCCTGGTTTAAGCTGCGCAGCAAACCATGCCTGGAGGCGTAGATAATGCCCGTGGGTATTAAAACAAAATCTCGAAACTCGCTGGCCTCAAAAAATTTCCAGTTCTTGCCTTTGTCCGTGGACTGGGCCAGCCCCCGACCACTGATTCCAGCGTACATTATATCCGGCTTAGCCGGATGAATGGCTAATTTTTCCACCGCGCTTTCGAGCTTCGCTATCTCCCGCCAGGAAGCGCCGCTGTTTTCAGAGACCAGCACCTGCCCGTTTTTGGTGCCAGCGTAAAGAATGGCTGGATTAGCCGGATTAAGCGCCAGACTGGCCACCTCGTTCAACTTCTGGTCATTGGTATAAACAGCCTTAAAAACATCCCCGTCGCTCTCGGTTTTGGCGATTGAAGCGCCCACAGCCACGTAAAAAGTCCGGGGCTGGGTCGGATGAATGGCAATATCATTGACCCCGCTAGCGGAAATAATCAAATCCCAGTTGTTGCCGGCGTTCCAGCTAATCCATAAGCCGCCCTGGGCCGACAAAGCGAAAATTTTCCGGCTGTCCTGGGGCGAAAAAACCAGCTTGTGAAAATCCAGAGAATTGATGGTCTGGCGGCTGGCGCCGTCCGCGTGGATAAGAACCTTTTGTTCCCAGCGCTCGCCGCGGTTCAAACTGAACCAGACGCCGCCATCCCCGGCCACGCCGCCCACGCCCGGGGTGCAAGCCGCGCCCAGGAAAGCAATGGCCGAAACAAGCATAAGTAATTTTATTTTTTGCATATTTTACATCGTCACCCCGAGCTTGCCGAGGGGTCT
>MHKO01000048.1:0-18796 GCA_001818435.1 Candidatus Komeilibacteria bacterium RIFCSPLOWO2_02_FULL_48_11 | reverse complement strand
AAAGAAATAATTACATTTTCAGCTATTAAATTCCAATTTTGTCCGCTGGGTCCGGAGAGCGCCTCCAGAAGCGAACGAATGATTTTTGTTAATTTTAAAGATGGGGTCTTTAAAAGCATTTGCCGCAATTCAGGAATTATTTTTTCCAGCCAGGGTCTGACTTCTTCTTTAGCCGGCCCGTTGGTCATCCAGAGCCGCAAGCGCTCGCTGGCAGTGGCTCGGGCCAGAAACAGAGGCAGTAATTCCAAGGTCGTCGTTTTTTGAGCCGGGCGGTTGAAATAAACCGGCACTACTCGGGAAAAAACAGTTGGCAATAACTCGCGGGCGTGCCCGGCCAGCAAAAAGATGTAGGTAGCCGGCACCGGCTCTTCTAAAACTTTTAAAAAAGCGTTCTGGGCTTCAATGTTCATTTTGCCTGCCTCAAGGATAACCGCGATTTTTTTGTTGCTTGAGAATGGCGACAGCGATAACCAATGGCGCAATTCTCTTATTTGGCTGATAGTCAGCGTTTCGCCCTCGGGCGCGACCAGGCGAATATCCGGGTGGTTTAGGTTGCTCGCCGGCAGGAGGCGCGGCAAGAAAGCTTCCAAAAGCTCCCAGTAGCCGCTATCTTTTGGCCCGATGAACAAATAAGCATGGGCTAATGAATTGCTTTGAAGCGCTTGTTCCAAATACTCCAATTGAGAGAAAGCCATATCTGAATTATACAAACATTATGTCAGTTCAGTCAAATAAAAGAGGGCCGTCGGAATTTGTTTCCGTACGGCCCGTGATGTGATGTGCTGCTGCGCCGAGAGTTATGTTGCCGGCGCAGCGGAAGATTCGGCAAGTGGCGCTTCCGCCTGGCCATTGCCGTTCGGCCAGGCAGTTGAAACTTGCCCTCCATTCTGCTCAAGAAACGAGAGCCGATTGAGGGCGTCGAGATAGGCCTTCACACTGGCCTCGATGATGTCGGTTGACGCGCCCCGGCCCGTGGCTCGATGGCCGTTCTGGGAGAGGCTCACAGTAACTTCACCCATGGCCTCGGCGCCGCTGGTGATGGCGCGGATGGCGTATTCTTCCAGCTTTGCAGAAACACCGGCGGCCTTGTCGATGGCGCGGTAGGCGGCGTTGACCGGGCCGTCCCCCCAGGCAGATTCCTGGATCTCTTGGAAACTCCCATCAATGCGCAGGCGCACTGTGGCAGAGGGGATGGTGCTGGTGCCGCTGACTACTTGCAGGTATTCGAGGTGATACTTTTCCGGAATGTCCCGGATTTCGTCGCTGACGATGGCGACCAAGTCCTCGTCATAGACCTCTTTCTTTTTGTCGGCGACCATCAAAAACCGCTCATAGGTCCTGTCCAGCTCATCAGAACCTTTTTCAAGCTTATAACCAAGCTTGGCGAGCCGGTCCTGCACCGCATGCCGTCCAGAACGGGCTGTGAGAACAATTCTGGTTCCTTCTGTGCCCCAGCCAACATCCTCGGGTCGCATGATCTCGAACGTGGTGCGCGCCTTCAGGACCCCGTCCTGGTGGATGCCGGAGCTGTGCGCAAAGGCATTGGCTCCGACTATTGCCTTGTTGGGCTGGACAGTAATGCCCATCAGCCGGCTGACCATCTGGCTGGTGGGCACGAGAAGTAAATTATCAACACCGCACGAGAGGCCGAAAAAATCCTGCCTCGTGCGCAGGGCCATCACCACCTCCTCCAGGGAGGCGTTGCCCGCGCGTTCGCCCAGGCCGTTGAGCGTGCACTCGGCCTGGCGGGCGCCGTTTTTCAGCGCTGCCAGGGTATTGGATGCGGCCAGGCCCAGGTCGTCGTGGCAGTGCACGCTGATGACAACACTGTGATGATAATGGTTCTCTTTTGAATTCATTTTTATCCACTGAACAATCCTCCAGATAAGGTTCCCGAATTGAAGCGGAACCGCATACCCGACGGTGTCTGGAATATTGATGGTGGTAGCGCCCGCCTTAATTGCGGCATCCACCACATTAAAGAGAAAGTTCTCATCCGAGCGCGTGGCGTCCATGGGCGAAAATTCCACGTCTTCGCAGAAAGACTTGGCGCGCGCCACCGAGGCGACGGCCATTTGAAACACCTCATCGGCGTTTTTCCGCAGCATCGCAATATGCTGAGGCGAGGTGCCAATAAAGGTGTGCAGCCGGACCTTGCGCCCATCCCGCAGGGCCTCTGCCGCGCGGTCGATGTCCTTCGGCAATGCCCTGGCCAGGGCGCAGATAACCGGACCTTCCACCTCCTTTGCGATGCGGCTGACCGCTTGGAAATCCTCTTCTGATGAAATCGGGAATCCCGCCTCAATCACATCCACCTTCAACTTTGCCAACTGATGCGCAATCTCCAGTTTTTCGCGCACAGTCAGTGTTGCGCCGGGAGTCTGCTCCGCATCGCGCAGAGTGGTGTCAAAGATTATTACAGGATCTTTGCTGGCCATTGGTCTATTCCCTTTCTTTGATGATTTACGCCAGTGCGACCTCGAGGGTCGCAACAAATAATTCCTTTTCTGAAAATCCATACTTCTGGCGTATTTCGGTTACCCACTTCTCCTTATCACTAAAACGCACGAATTGAGTGATATCCACCATGCCGAACCGATCAACTGGCCGTCCGAAATACGTATCTCCAAGCTCACATCGGTCCGCTAACACGACAGCCAAGTCTTTTTTACACTTAACAGCACTCATGGCACCTCCTTCTATTTTCAAGGTTCAGAAACTAAAAAACCTAGCCCGTATGGCTAGGTTTCTCTAAAAAACGTATGTCAACGCAGTAATCTAAACCTAGCCACGCTTCAAAAGAAGGAGGCTAAGGATGACAACTGCGTTATGTTTATGCGACATCATACGTTACCACTACTATACACGATTGTTAGGGCAAGTCAAGAAGCGCTGTTGATAACACAAGAGCAAAATCAATGGCAAAGACTCCGGCCAGCCTTGGGGTAACTTGACGGCGTTGTTGAACATTATGGCTGGCATACGCAAATAGGACGCGCAATATCGTTATTATCAATGATAACATCGGGATTTTTAGGCTTGCTCCGGTCCCAGTAATAGCCCTGAACCTTCTGGTGCATGTCTATAACCTCTGACGCTGACCGAATGTCAGCGTCTCTTTTGATTTTCCGTTTGAGTATGTTTTCTCTGCTAACCTCTATTAAAATAACCACGTCAAATAAATGAGCCAACATTGACGAATCAAAAATTACAATGTCATGAGGTTCAACGGTTTTCGGAATCTCCGCCACCTCGCCGGTTGATCTTGAATATGGGAAGTACGTTGTCGGCTTCCTCGCTCTTAAATCATGAATAACCTGCTTGAATGCATCCAGACGAAACATGTTTTCTAGAACTTCATAATAACTTTTTCCTTTGAACTTGCCGGATTGGTAAAATTTTTTCTTCATGGGTTCTCTTTCTTGGCGCGGGATGAGAAAATCATCTGCGTCTACATAGGTAAAATCAACTCCCTTATTAGCAAGCTCTTTGGTTGTCAGTTTTGCGTAATAACTCTTTCCACTGCCAGAATCGCCGGTAATAACTGCCAAGAGCGGCCTCTTTTTGGATGCCAGTATTTTCTTAACACAGCATTCGGCAATTCGCTTATATGCTTTGGTCATGCATAAATCATATCCTAATGACAAAATTAAGCAAATGGCTGTTGATAACCTAATTTGACATTTTTTGATAGTACGGTATCATACCCGCACTATGCACTGTATGTTAAACAACTGGTTTTTCTTCTATTTTACGTCTGACCGGAAGATCAGTTGTTTAGTTCGTGGTGCGTAGATAAGCGAACTAAATCCATTAAAAAGCTGATCTTCCCAAAGGTCGGCTTTTTTGGTTTTGCGGTTCATTTATAACCCAACATGGAGGGAAAGGGAACATGTCAGAAAATGGCTTTTCCAAGGCGTTGCAGGTGGCATGCGAAGTTGTTATGGACGAGCTACCGCTTGGGTGTGTGGTGACAAAAAGAGCTGCAAAATCCAAACGCGAACAAACACTTGCTAAAGCTCTCACCCAGCTCAAAAAGCTCAATGGAGCGCCGCCTGATGCTATTGAAATCGTCCGTAGGGCCGTTGAAGCCTCACCAGTAAATCCTGGTGTTAAACGCTCTAAAACATTCCTGATATTGATGGCATCTGTGCTTACGCATCACCAGCTTGTCAGTGGGTATGTGCGTCAGCAGAAGCGGTGGTGGTTAACCGAGCGCCGCATTGCCGCAAGTGTGCATTTTATGTGCGATAAACTCGGAGTGTACCGAGATGAGGCGTACCGAATGCTTTCGAACGATTAAAAGGAGAGAATGTAATGATAATAAAAATAGAAATGACCGACCATGTTCAGAAACCATGCCCACATCATGCCAAACAGGTTATTGATGTGCTGATAAACGGCTCGCCGGATGAAATGATTCTCGTGCATTGTCCGGTGTACGATGCCTGTATAGCGCCTGATGGCTCATTTAAAAGGGACCCAACGTGCCCAAAGCTCTACTTGGTGCGCGGCGGGTGCCCATTTGTGAACAACGGGAAAATTCTGGCGGCCATACTGGCACAAGCTTAAAGGCAAGCCAGCTCCCGAAAAACTACAAAACGCCCAGCCAACCTCTATTGTTGCGCTGGGCTTTTTCTTTAAACGGCTCATTTCCACCATTTGAGCCGATTAAACGGCTCAATCAGGCAACCAAATGAGCCGTTTTATGAGGTGGCCAAAATGCTCCGCTTGTACGATTCCAAGTTTTCCAAGGCAATGCCCGTGCCTTTGGCCACGCAGAGCAGGGCATCGTCCGCCGTGTAAGCCGGCACCCCGGTGGCCTGGGCAATCAAGCGGTCCATGTTGCGCAAAAGCGAGGAGCCGCCGGCCAGCACAATCCCCTTGTCAATCACGTCAGCGGCCAGCTCTGGCGGCGTATTCTGCAATACGGTTTTAACGGCCAAGATAATGCCTTCCAGTTCGGCCTGAATGGCTTCGGTAATGTCATCGGAAGTGATGGTAATGGTGCGCGGCAAGCCGGAAACCATGTCCCGGCCCCGAATTTCCATGGACATTTTTTTCTGCAGATAAAGGGCCGAGCCGATTTCAATTTTAACTTCCTCGGCCGTGCGCTCGCCAACCGCCAGATTATACTTGCGCCGCGTGTATTCCATGATGGCGATGTCCAGTTTGTTGCCGCCAATGCGCACCGAGGTGTTGGCCACAATGCCGCCCAAGGAAATAACGGCCATTTCCGAAGTGCCGCCCCCCAAATCAATAATCATGTGCCCACTCGCCGAGCCAATGGGGATGTTGGCGCCAATGGCCGCGGCAATGGGTTCTTTGATGATGTAAGCGGCCCGGGCCCCGGCCGCGATAGTGGCATCCACCACGGCCCGGCGTTCAGTGGAAGTAATGCCGGCCGGCACCGCCACCATAACCTCGGGCCGAAAAAGCCTCCAGCCGCCCAAAGCTTTGTTGATGAAATAGCGCAGCATGGCTTCGGTGGTTTTGTAATCAGCGATTACGCCGTGCTTTAAAGGCCGCGAGGCGATAATGGTGTCCGGGGTGCGGCCAATCATTTCTTTGGCCTCATCCCCCACGGCCAGCACTATTTTTTCATTGAGCGAAATCGCCACCACCGAGGGTTCGTTAATAACAATGCCCCGCCCGGGCACATGGACGAGGGTGTTGGCTGTTCCTAAATCAATTCCGATTTTTTTTACAAACATAGCATGCGGCGAACAAAAATTGTGTTCAAAGACACTAAAGCCATTATGTCATCTTAAGCGAAACTATCCTTTGCGTCAAGAAAAAAGCCGCTCTCTATGTTCGCCTTTTGGCAGACACAGAGAAGCGGCTGTAAGTCGGCATGGCTGCGCCTCCTGCTACGGCTTTATAGGGTTGTTAAGCGACTGTATGACTTCCTCAAACTTTCCACGTGATTGCCGAATCTTTTTAAGTAGCTCCGTCAACTTAAGCAGAGTGTTTTTTATGATTCGGCCAGACAGCTCTAACTGCTTTTTCTCCAAATCCTCAAGTACACCTGCAGTTATCTGATTCATAGCAACCTCCTTATTCAACAACTTCAATTCCTGTCCAGCGACCGGATTCGTCAGGTTTTTGCTGGCACACTGCGTTGGTAGTTTGATCTCCTTTCTGTTGTAAAAGACCGTGAATGAACAAATGACAAATAGCTAGTAATCAAAAACACTTATTGCTTAATTACTTTCCAAAACAACCTCCCTATCAACCCCCAAGTCCCAATCACCGACAACCTGGTTGGTAGATTCTTTCTTCAAAATGCTCTCCGGCGCCACGGCGCCGATTTTGAATGGCAGCGCGATATCTAATTTAAGCGCGTGCGCCTGGGCGCCGGCTTGTTTTTGCGCCAAAAGCTTGTATTGGCCGCGAGCCGCTTTGGCGGCCAAAAAGGCCGGCAACTTGTAAGTAAAGGTTAAAGTCTCGCTCCGGCCAGGCTCAATGGAAATAAAAGTGCCAAACACTGTTTTGCCGTGCTCATCGCTGATAGAAATGGTTTCTTCATTGCCTTTGGCTGAAATTAAAGTTGAACCATAAGGAACATACAACCGGGCGTAAGTGCGGTAGCGGGTTGTTTTCCAGTCAAAATCACCGTCATTGTTGTAGGTAATGGCCATGGTGGCCTGAAGCGAGTGGTCCCGATTCTCCGGTTCAAGTTTATAACTAATGGTCCGGCTGACAACCAAGTCGGTTTTTAAACTGCCTAAATTGGCGTCAACCACGTAAATGTAATCGCCGTCGGTTTCCAGAACGCGATTGTCCCAATCAAACTTGGCCGCCAGCTCCTGCAACCGGCTGTCGGTGAAATAAACCATCAATTGCTTCTCGCTAAAAGCCTCAAGCAAAAGCGGCGCCAGGGAACGCAATTCTCGGCTGCCAAAAGCAAAAATTTTCTCTTTTAAAACCTGCGCCAAATCATCAATAATTTCTTTGCGGTTGTAGATATTCACGCCTTTTTCCTCAAAGGCGACATCAACCTCGTATTGCAGTTTGGCCACAATATTCTCGGCAGTGAAAACATTGTCGCGGATGGTGATTGGGCCGGTTACTTTCAAAACATCTTTGATAATTTCGGGAGTCAAGGCGATAACGCCGTTGAAGCTCGCAATCGGCCCGCGCTCTTCGCGGTAAAAACGCATGGCCTCGCGAGCCGAGGACGGAAAATCCGGGTCCCAGTTAACGTCGCGGAAAAACCATTGCGACTGCTTGAGATAGCGCTGAATCGGGGCTGGCGGCGCTTTGGTGTTGTAATCCTTGGCCGGCTCGTCAAGATTATAAACATTTTCAGTGCCAAAACTGGATACTGAACCATTGGCTAAAGTCAGATGCCCAAAAGTGCCGATAAAGCCGCCGGTGGGCCGCAGTTCAGTGTTATTTTGCAGAAGAAGCAAGTACGTCTGGGATGCGGGGTAGCCGAGAAGTTTTGGCAGCAGCGGAATGTAAGGCTCAAAATTGTTAAAAAAATTCTGACCCGAACTCAAAGTCGCGGTTAAGGAATTCACAAAAGAACCCAAAATCGGCAAACGGGTTCGCTGTTGGGCCGCCTCCAGCAAATCCAAAGACACGGCTGTCTGATATTTGACTTTGTCCCAAACCGGGCCCGAGTTGGCGAGCCCTTGCAAAAACTCGCGCCGGGCGTCTTCCGGCAGGGCTCCCACGGATTCAAAAGATTTGCCTTTCAGCAGTTTAAACTGCCCCAGCCAGCCGACCACTTCATTGGCTCCCTCAATGTTAATTTGAGCGGCTGCCAAAATATTCCTGACAGCCGTGGTTTCGCTATTTAAAAGCGGCAGCAAGGTTAAAGGAAACAGGCGGTCTAAATCGCCGGCCAGCTCATCCGCATTAACCGCTAAACCGCGCAAAGTTCCTTGGACGCCTTCCCAATCGCGCGCCAGAAGACCGCTTTCCAGCTCATCAACCAAGCCGCGAATCTGCTTGGCATTGCGGTAACCATCAAAAAGCTGATAAGCGTAAAATAAAACAAGCAAAGTCAAAGCCACAGCCGCGGCATTCAAAAGATGGCGCTTTTGGGGCAGCAACTTAACCAGTTTTTCGCGCCATGATGGTTGTATGATATTTAAAACTATATCCATAAATTAAGCCTCATAAGTGTCATTCCCGCTTTCGCGGTAATGACAAATAAAGCTGATTGTTTTTATTTGTAAATTTGTAACTGATTTGTAGATTCGTGGGTAATCCCCCATTTCCTAAAATATTTAATTGAGCTGATTAAATGGACCCAGGACATCTTGTTGAATAACGACTGCCAAATACTGTCTTTGGCCGAGGCGCGCTGGTGATAATGAATCAATTCAATCTGGGCCAAATACCAAACCTCCCAGCCCCCCTGCCAAAACCTACGGCACCAGTCCATATCTTCCACGTACATAAAGTAACGCTCATCCATTAAGCCCACTTGCTCCAACGCCTCGCGGCGCGCGATAACGCAGGAGCCTTGCAACCAGTCAACTGGACGGGAATCCAGGTGATCCCAATCTTTTAATAAAAACTTATCAATGGCCCGCTCGGCAAACCGAAAACGCCCCAGCGCGGTGCGGCGGTAAAGCAAAACCTGCGGCGTGGGCCAAGAGTAGCAGGCATACTGCAAACTGCCGTCCGGGGAAAGAAGGCGAGGCCCGGCAATGCCCACCCTAAGGTTCGCGTCCATAAAATCCACCATCTGTTTTAACGAATTGCCCCAAATAATGATATCCGGATTCATCATCGCCAGATAACGGCCGCTCGCGGCTTTAATGCCCAGATTATTGCCAGCAGCGTAACCGCCGTTGGTTTTGGCTTTAACCAATTTTACTTCGTTAAAACGAGGCAAAAGTTTGCGCTCAATGTAGTCAACGCTGGAATCAGTGGAGGCGTTGTCAACCACGATAATCTCGTAATCCAAATCTGCCGTGTGCTCGGTGATGCCCTTAATGCACGGCAGGAGATAATCTTTAGAGTTGTAGTTGAGGATGATGATGGAGAGATCCATGATTGGGAAAATTGTTATATTGTCATATTGTTAATGTGCTTAAACAATATAGCAATTTAGCAATATAACAATTATTTATAACAAATTCTTAATTAACATCAACACCTGATTCCTCCAAGACAAAAATCTAATTCTCCACGACCTTTTATCTCCCCTCCCCACTCCCCGGCCATGCCAAGCCACGGCGCGCGGCGTAAAAACGGCTTTCCAGCCCGCTCGCTGCAAGCGCCAGGCTAAATCCACGTCTTCTTTGTAACTGCCAAACCGCTCGTCAAAAATACCGTGTTTGTCTTGGACACTCTTGAGAGCTTCTAAACGATAGAGCGCGCACGCGCCAGTAGCGCCAAATATATCCCCTCCTTTACCAAGGAGGGGCTGGGGGTGGTCATGAGTCTCAAAATTCCCCGTATCAAGCTGGTTCTGGCCAATATCCACTACTTCACCCCAAGATTTCATTTTGAGCCCACAACTATCTATAATGCCATATTTTTCGCCTTCTGGCAATTCTCTGTAAAGCTTGCCTTGAACACTAGCTACCTTGCTGTCTGATTCTATAACCCGCAAAACCTCTTCCAAATATCCAGCCTGCAATTCCGTGTCCGGATTCAGCGCTAAAACATACGGCGCTTGGCAAACTGCCAGGCCTTGATTATGGGCCGCGGCAAATCCCCTGTTCGTTTGATTTTTGATTAAGACAACATCCTTTGTTGCCTCGACGTTAGGGAGAGGCCCCTTGTTCTTATTAATATCATTGTATAAGGGGTTTCTCGCGAGGCTCGAAACAACATTAAAATTTTGTCCTAGCCACTTCACCGTTCCATCAGTTGACGCGTTATCAATTACCACAACACTGAAATCAACTCCAGTTTGCTTCTCAATGCCCAAAAACAGCCGTTCCAGATGCGCTCGGCTATTCCAAGTTACGATTTGAATTTGGACTTTAGACATATGGATTACTTTAACAATTCAAAATATCTCTCTCGACTCATTCCTGAAGTTTCAAGTAAGTTTTGAATAATAAAAATAGGTACTTGCTTGTACCTTGGTATGACAAGTGGCCGCTTTATGCCTGGTTTTATATAAAAAAGATGGTCTCCTTTGGTGTGACTGTATGCAAAATTATCTCTTTCAAACACACGTACTAAGAGTCGAAAATGCACGGGTGTTATTTTTGGCATATTATTTTACACAGCCACGCGCATTTTTTCAAACTTCAGAATCTCTGGCGCTTTCCATTCTTGGTCAAACATAAAACCGGCTTCTTCTAAAACCTCTTTCGTGGTCCCCATTTTATCGGTTGCTTCAAAGAAACCCTCGGTTGCATCTTTGATATTTTTCTCCGCTTCCTCTAAAGTTTCACCGCACGATGCCAAGTTTAACTGCGGGATATACGCCACATACATATTCCCTTCCTTCCAGAATTGGGTATTTAGTTGTACGAATAACGATTGCATAACAATATTATACCACAAAATAACAAAAAGAAAAGAGCCACCTCGGTTTCGATCACTTCTAAAGTTTCCATCTCTTTTTTCCTCCATTTAAGGTACAGTTGTTTTTGCTTTGATTCTCTGTTAAATATTTAAGGCATAATCTTACTACTCTTAATTCTCTTTGTCAACCAGCGCAGTCACCAGCATCACCACCCCAATCCCCAAAGGATGATTAAGATATGGGCTGACGCCATGGGTGATGATAATGGCAATAAGGCCAACCAGTGCCCCCAAAATCATATAGCGATCCAAATGACCCGAATGGACATCCGAATGTTCCGAATTTTTATTCGGGTCATACGGATGTAATTCGTAGATTCGGGTCGCTTTTATTCTCTGCCAGCCGGCTTTTAGAATTCTCCACAGCAAATATAAATACGCGCCAAGGCCGACTAATCCAAGCTTCAACCACATCTCCAGCCAGCCAAGTTCAAAGGCTGTGGTGGTGTACCAGCCGTCAGGATGCGACTTGAGCACCCGCGGGTCTTTGGATTGGTAAGTTACGGCTTGACCGAACCCGGAGCCAATGGCCGGATGTTTGGCAATGGCCGTCAAAAGCGGGCGGATTTGGGAATAGCGACTGGAGGCCGCGGCTTCGCCGGAAAACTTGGTGGCCCGCTCGGTAATCACGCTTGAGCCGGATGAGCCGGCTGGAATGGGAAAATTAGCCACGCCTAAAGTCAAGCTAACGCCCAAGGCTATAACCCCAACCATTATTCCAGAAAAACGCAACACTGACAAAATCCGCTCTCTAAAAACAAAAAGAAGCAGTGTTACTAACAGCGCTAGCGAGACAACTGCTGCCAGCCAAAAACTGCGCGAGAGAGACATGATGATAGCCGCAGACAATAATACTGTCATTGCGAGGGAGCGTACTCGCGACCGAAGCCAGCCTCTGGCTGGCTTCGCTCCGTTCAGGATGACGCTGAACGCCACAAACAACCCAAATAAAATCCACACTTGCGACTGCATAAAGACGCGCGAGGCCAGAACCGTGGGGCCGATGCTGGTTATCTCCACCAACTGGAATTTCCGCGACCAGGCGTATAAAACATCCTGCAAACCGAATAATTCATGGCTGAAAATGTAAAACAGGACAATGGTTTTAATTGATAACCACGCAATCGCGGCTGTCAAGATTGTAAAAACGCGATTTACCTGCCCGCCGGAGAGGAGGGTCGCGTCTCTTTTTTGCGCCAACACCTCGTACACCGGAAATATCAACAAAAAATACAAATAATTATTCACATCAAAAAACATGTCCCCAAAATCATTGGCCCGCGCCCAACCCCAAACAATCCCCCATGTTAAAACGATAGCCAATGCCAGATAGGGTTTAAAAAATTGGGAATGGAAAAAAGCGATGCGTCTGGTTTTAACAACGTGCGCCAGCCAAACTGAAAGCACAATCAACCAAAGCACAACGCGAATAGACAGCTCTATGCCGCCAAATTGAATCACAAATAATTTTCCGAACGAGCCAATAACCAGTTCAGCAAAAACCAAATACACGCCCCATTCCAGTTTCCAGACAGTGAGAGCCAAAGCCGCGAGCGCCACTGCCTCAAAAACCCACGGATTGACCCCGGGATGCAAGAACGTGACAAACGACAACGCTTCGGCTAAAATTATTAAACAAAAAGTAGTTACTATTAATTTTTTATTTAACTGAATCATGAATTATATTATTCGTATACTATCCTCGTCATCCCGAGCTTGCCGAGGGATCTCGTCGTTTATCCACGAGATTTCGGCCAAAGGCTGACCAGCCTCTGGCTGGCCTCCACTCCAGCCTGCCCCGAGTATGCCCGAGGGGGTCGGAATGACAAATTAATATGAGAAAGTTATTATTACACACTTGCTGCGCCATTTGCGCCAGCGGCACAATTACTCAACTCAAAGACCAATTTGACCTGGCCTGTTATTACTATAATCCAAATATCCATCCCGCGGAAGAGTATCAAAAAAAACGGGACGAAAGCCGGCGTTATTGCGATAAAATCAGAGTGGCCTTTATTGAAGCGCCTTATGAACCGGCTAAGTGGTTTAAAGCCGTCAAAGGATTAGAGAATGAACCTGAAAGCGGGGCGCGCTGCGGAGTTTGCATTGGTATGCGCCTGGAACAAACCGCGCGCTCCGCCAAAGAGCATGGTTTTGATATTTTCAGCGCCACCATTACCCTATTACTGCGGCTGTATATTCAGCCAACGAGAAGTTATTTCGTGAAATACCGAAGCGCGCTCCTAAAAAACCACCACTGCTTCTTTAAAGTCATCTGTTTAGCGAATGATTGTCCGCCATGATGGATAATAGCCGTGCCCGGCCAATAAACCACTTTATATCCGGCTTTTTTAGTCCGGCGGCAAAAATCCACTTCCTCAAACCAAATAAAATAGCCTTCGTCCAACAGGCCAATTTTGTCCAGCAGCGATTTTCTAATGCAAAAAAACGCGCCCATCACCTGATCCACTTCAGCTTCGCGCTCATAATCAAAATCTTTCATTAGATACCAGTACAACTTAGCCAGACCGACGCGATGTAGTTTAAAAAGTATGACTAATTGCGACCAAATAGTGGGCAGATGCCGCACCGATGGTTGAAGAGTTTTATCTGGGTTAAGTAGTTTGCAACCCAGCACGCTAATACTGGAATCCGAGCACATTTTCTCAACTACTTTTTGCAAACTATTCTCAATAAGCTCTGTATCCGAATTTAACAATAAAACATACTCCCCCTTGGCCTCACGGATGCCTTGATTGCTAGCCGCGGCAAATCCCCTGTTCTCCTGATTGGCGATAAGCCGCGTTTGCGGAAAGTCATTTCGCACCATTTCAACACTACCGTCAAATGAAGCATTGTCAATCACAATCACCTCAAACCCCGTACCGTCCATCTGGGTTGCACTTGACAAATCTTTTTCACCTTGTATACTATCTTCAAGGTGGCTAACCCCGGAAATACCGCTTACTGGTTTAGCAGAATTCCCAGAAAACACTCCCTCTATGGGGGTGTTTTTGTTTGTGTATCTAAAAATGGACTCCAGGCACTTCTTGAGCAGTTCGCGCACGTTCCAGGATACGATGATGACAGATATCATAACAAATGATGTTTATCTTTGATTATTTTCACTGCTTCTTGATATTGACTCGCTTTTTTACCTAAACCAATTTTAGTTAAAAATGACGGCAGCCATTTACTCATCGTGCCCCCGGTCTTCACTGCAAATAAAATCTCTGGAATCAATTTGCCAACATGCCCTTGCTCTAACATCGTGAGCCACAAATCCCAATCCTGCATTCTTTTGAGCGTTGGGTCGAACCCGGGAAAATGTTCGCGCCGGATTAAAGACGTGGTATGGATGTACGGCATTTGTTTTAATTTTTCAGCGTCAAATTCCCATAACTTAAATTTTTTCCAGCCGAATTTAAATGAAGAATAGACATAAGATACATTTGGATTTTCGTCCAGAACACGCGACATCTTCTCCAGCATGTCTGGTCGCATGACAACGTCCGCATCACAGAAGAGGACATAAACGCCGCGCGATTCGTTGAATCCGCGATTGCGCGCAACCGGGGCGCCTTGGTTGGGTTGATGAATAATGCGGATTGTTAAATTGTTAAATTGTTTTATTGTTGATTCTAATTGCATTGGTTTAATATCCGTAGAACCGTCGTTGACGATAATAATCTCATAGTCTTGAAAGGTCTGGTTTTTGATGGATTGCAAACATTGGGCCAAGGCTTGGGCGTGATTATAGAGAGGGATAATGATGGAAACTTTAGGAGTGATCATAGTAAAACCCAAATGTCAAAGCTCAAATTCCAAATGAATGTCAAAATCCTAATGACAAAAGGCCAAACCCGTCATCCTGAGCGTCAGCGAAGGATCCCAGAATTTAACATGAGATTCTTCGGCTTCGCCTCAGAATGACGTGTGTATTAAGTCATTTGGCATTAATTTGAACTTTGGATTTTGACATTTGTCATTTGCTTTTTATTATAGATTTTATTGCTTCTTTAATCTGATTGAAATTCCCCGCCTCCACCAGCGTCCCATTTTCACCAATAGCCTCCGGCACCCCGCCCACGCGGGAACCGATGACTGGTTTGCCGAACATCTGCGCTTCTTTATAAACAATGCCATAACCCTCAAAATCATTGGGGTCATCAACTGGGGTTAATATAAAACAATTGCACGCCGAAAGCCAGCCGTATTTTTCTTCGTCAGGAATGGGGCCAGTGAAAATGATTTGGTCTTGTTTTTCATTTGAGACGTTGCAATGCAACGTCTCTACAAGGCGGTCACGATCTTCCCCCTCCCCCGCCACCACATATACCAAATCCGGAATGTCGCACCAGACGTCTGGCAATGATTTTATCACCAAATCAATCCCCTTGCGTTTGACCAAACGGCTGATGGTTAATAAAATTGGCTTGTTGTTAATTTGGTATTGTTGGCGTAATTTTTCGGCGATGGGTTTGTATTTATTTATGTCAATTTTTTCAAGGCGCGGATACACCACAGAGACGCAAGGTTTTGCGTCTCTACCAGAATCAATTTTATAATAATCTAATAATTTTTTTGTGGCATTGCTATTAACAACAATCTCATCCGCGTTGGTTAAAATCATTTTCACCCAAAATTTTTTCCAAGATGATTTTAATGGCAAGACCAAATCCAGCCCGTGCAGATAAACGCGGTACCGCGTTTTGTAAATCCATTTCCAAACCAAGGCAATATAGCCCATTGGCAGAACATGGGAAATCCAAAGATAATCGCATTGCGATTTTTTAAACTCTTGGCGCGCGCGTCCGAATAGCCGTTTCCAATTGGCGGACACAACCGAAACCACTACCTCGCCCTCAAAATTTTTTACCTCACCTTCAAGATAGCGCGCCACACCGCCCAACTGGGGAGGATATTCTAGGGTTAATAAAAATGGCTTCTTATTATATGACATATCTTGTATAATAGTAGTACGTAACACAACCGTTATGCAATATCAAATAGACCAATCAGGAAAAATTGAGCACACCAGCAAAACAACCATTATCGCGTATGCTAAATAAAAGACATGGTTACAAATTCTGCAACCACGTCTTTTATAAGGCTGGAGATCCCGCTCTGGGCGGGATAACCCTTAGCTAAGAACGTCAATTACGAGCGCTGGTCACTAAGGCATCCAACCATTGATAGCATAATAGCATACTTAACAAGTTTGTCAAGAGTTGGTATCCTTACAACAAGGAGGGATTGGCCTTTGACAGTTCAAAAGGAAAAGGAGATATGCTATGCTCTGGGTATGGCTGGCTATATCTGTCCCGGCGGTCGCGGTTGCGGCCTGCCCGCGTCAGGATGTATTTTTTATGTGGATGGTTTTTGCTATGTTTGTTGTAGTAAAATCTGCACAAAAGAAAGGGGGTTGGAAACAATGATTTCTTCTCTTGCGGCCAGTGAAGCGGCGAAAGTGCACGACATCCTAGAGGAATAGCTACAAAAAAGTAAATAAGAGAGGAGATTGCTATGCCATGGGTAGAAAAGATAATCCCGACCATCTACCTCGATTTGCGAGGACAGGTTTCAGAACGCGCTGGCATTAAATTTATTCGCGCTGAAGTTAATATGCCGTTTGCGCGCGTCACCATCGAGATTGACGGAAAAGAGCAAACACTCCGCCTTGATACGGACAAGAACATAGATCCAATTCAAGGCACTTTCGGCGTATTTATAGATAGGTTAGATGATGAAAATTTGGACCGCGCGCTTGCTGAAGCTGCAAAAGAAATTTGCGCATTGATCGCCGTGGAAGCGACGCGTCGCCAAAGTCGCCTTAGCGCAAACTTTATTGAAGGAGTCAATCGCGGGCTAGCATTAATACGAGAAGAGCAGCAAAAGACGGCCCGCGCTGTAACAAGGCACCTTAAGACATGAGATGCCGACCCGCGGCTCAATATCGTTGTTTGACGCCATGCGCATCGTGGCGTCTTTTTTTACTCAAAAACCTACGCTTTACGACTGATGACCGATTTAACCCACATCCAATCCTCGTACCCGTACACCCGCAGCAAGAGAAGCGCGACAGCATAGACGAACGCGGCTACCGGAATAACGAGCAGAAACGAGTACTCGTCGCGGAACCAATAGACGACCGTTCCCATGGCGCTGGCGGCAACAAAAAGTTTCATCAAAACAATAATCATTGATTTGTTAAACACCGCCACAATCCGGCGAGTTTTTAAAGCGCCCAAAATCACTATCAGCGCCGAGGTGGCGAGCGCCGTATAAACCGATCCCATAAATCCGTAGATTGGAATAAGCAAAACATTCAAGATAATGAAACTCGCCAGCTGGATTCCCCGGTTCCAGGTATTGCGCCGCTCATTGCTGGTGGCGTTCAAAAGCGAGCCAAACGGGTATTCAATGAATAAAAACACCACGGCCCAAATTAATATCCGCAAAGCCGGAATCGCCTCTTTAAACTCGGGCCAGATGCGGAGCATAATCGGCTCGGCCAGAAGGAAAATCCCCACCGCAATCGGAAGTGAAATCGTGAGCAACAACTGCAAAGTGCGGCTGAAGACGTTTTGCAAGCGCTCGCGCGATGTGGCGGCGTAATTAGACATGGCCGGATATACCGCGGCCGTAATTCCCAAAGCCAAGAATGGAAAAGAAAAAACCACCTTAGCCGGAATGGCGTAAAGCCCCACAGCCATGTCGTTAGCCATGTTTTTAAGCAAGATGGTGTCGATGGTATTGTAGGCCTTAATAAAACCGGCTGCCAAAAAAAATGGCCAGGCCGCGACCAGAATCTTTTTTGCCGTCTCCCAATCCCAGCAGGGACGAATTGACCACTGGGCCTTAAAAAGAACCAGCCAGAGCGAATAAGACACGTGCCAAAAACTGCCCAAAGCAATCACTAAAAGCAAAATTCGCAAATCGCGGGTATATTGCAAAACAAGCAAGCCGGCGCTGATGATTATAATCTGAAATATAATCGTGCCCAATGATTCATAAAACAAATTCTGGCGCGCTCGGAAAACAGTGTAACCAAAAGCGGTAAAAGCGTCCATGACCATAATCAAGGCCGTCACCGCCAGCAAAGAGAGCAAATCTTTTTCATATCCTAAAAACGCGGCTGATAAGAACAATAAACCTACTCCAACGGCCGCCAGGCCCAAGCGAACAGTGAGCATCACCCGAAAATAATCTTCATGGCTCTCCTTGGCCTGAGAAAAGGAACGGATGGCCATGTTGACAAAACCAAAATCAACCGCCAAAGAGAAAAAAGCGGCAAAGGAGAGAGCGAAAGTGTAGCGGCCTAAATTGGCCGGCCCGAGTGCGGCGGCTATAAAACTAAAATAAGTGAAAGATAAAACTTTCTGAAAAATGAGCGTGCCGGTGTAAATTGCGCCGGACCGAGCCACTTTTGTTGGATGATGGGTGTCAGACATATAGCGATATTATCGCATAATTTTACACAAATATAGAGACCACGTACCATGGTCTCTATATTACGTAATTACATAATCATTAATAGCTCTAGCTCTGTAATTTTCTTTCTCTCTCTATCTTTCTCTGTTTTGAGCCATATACAAATGTCGCAACCAAACTAGCAATTGTTCCACCCCCGACCACAACGCCATAGATTGCATAACCGTATATTATAATAACTGTTCCGGAAATAATCCCCGCCAATCCTATGATCAATCCGAAAATTAATCCTAGAGTTGAATTTCTGGTATCTGATTTAATAACCCTGCTTTCAAGCAGGCGTCTGTGTGACGCCTGTTCCTCTGCCATTATTATGATCCTGTTCGCCGCGCCGGGAACTATTTCATTATACTTTTGTAACTCTTGAGCCTGTGGCAGTGGACCTGAAAAAAATGCGCCTTCTGTTTTTCTGATTAACGCTGATTGATTATCAGGCTGTTGCAAGAACCTGTTTTTGTTGCTCATACTTTCTCATGGAACCTCTTATATCGTCGCCTACCACCAACCAATCCATCCTCATGGCCAACCCATCGGCTTCACTAGGAGTTTTGCTTTCATTATAAATTTGCAAACTTCCGCCCAAATCTAAAACACTAGCCACTCCACTTAAAAAGGATGGCCTTGCAAATAAGAATGACGACTTTTCGTTTAAGGTTCCCATATTGTTTATATTATACACCTTACTGGTTGTACTAGGCAAAGGCCTCGAATTGAGACATCTAAAATCTTACTTTCCTGATATCTGTTGGGTCATATAAAATGTTACCGTAAATACATTATTAATAAACGGTAACAT
>MHKO01000047.1:32784-46313 GCA_001818435.1 Candidatus Komeilibacteria bacterium RIFCSPLOWO2_02_FULL_48_11 | reverse complement strand
ACCAACAACCTGGCCGCCACTCACCCTGAACTTGCCAAAGAATATTCCGACAGGAACGAGTTGCCGGCTGATAAGGTGATAGCAGGCACTAACAAGAAGTTGTTGTGGAAATGTTCCACCTGCGGACATGAATGGCAGGCGCAAGGAAATTGGCGTACAAGAGGCTCAGGCTGTCCAATATGTCCTCGTCCGAACAAAAAATACGGCAAGGGCAATACACCGGAACTTCTCCAGCAACTCATTGATCTTGCAAAAGAATTAAAGAAAAAACCAACTACAAGGGAGGTTAACGCGGCATCTAAGGAGGGAAAGTGTGCTTCTTTAGACACTTTCAAGAGATATTTCGGTACCTTTTCTGCTGCATGCAAGTTGGCAGGATTAGGAGAATAACTCAACATTCACTTTTTTTTGAAAAAAGGAGGATTGTACAAAAATAACAAACCGCCCACGGCGTATCACGCTGTGGGCGGCTTTTCTTTTTGTAAAATTATTTTCTTATTGAATAATCTTATCAATTAAACCATACTCCAATGCTTCTGGCGCCGACATGTAGAAGTCGCGGTCAGAGTCTTTTTCAATCTTATCAACCGGCTGGCCAGTGTGCTTGGCTAGAATTTCATTCAAGCGCGCGTGGAGCTTTAAAATATGCTCGGCCCGAATCTTGATATCCGAAGCCTGGCCCTCGGCCCCGCCCATCACTTGGTGTAGCATGACCTCGCTATTGGGAAGAGCGAAACGTTTTCCTTTGGCCCCGGCAGAGAGAAGCGTGGCAGCCATGGACGCGGCCACGCCAACACAGATGGTGGACACATCAGCCTTAACGTACTGCATGGTATCGTAAATCGCCAAGCCGGACGTTACCAATCCGCCGGGTGAGTTGATGTAAAGCTTAATGTCCTTATCTTGGGCTTCGCTGTCTAAAAACAATAACTGGGCAATAACTGTGTTAGCCACGCCGTCGTCAATTGGAAAGCCGAGGAAAATAATCCGCTCTTTGAGAAGACGGGAATAAATATCATAAGCCCGCTCGCCAAGACGAGATTTTTCGATGACAGTTGGGATTAAGTGAAAGTTTTGTGGTGATTGTGACATATTCTTTAAAAGAGTTACAAATTACGAGTTTCGAGTTACGAGACACTCCGGATTAAACCCCATCTCGTAACTCGTAATTCGAAACTCGAAACTCATTCGATAATTTTCCACCCTTTCTCCGTCTCCGCCACCCGGCCTTTGACCGTGAACCCGGCGGCTTTCATGTGCCCCCCGCCACCCAGGAGTTTAGCAATTTTGGAAACATCAATCAACTCATTGGCAGTGCGGAGACTCCCTTTAACCGTACCGTCAGCTTGCTCGCGCAAAACCATGGACATTTTAACGTCCGAAAGATGATTTAGCAGACTGGCGATGCCCTCGGCATCTTCGGCTTTGGCCTGGCACTCTTCAATGTCCGAGAGGCGCAGAACGGTTACAGCAATCCCCTTGTCGCGGTCCAGCCGCAGCCGCTCCAGGGCTTTGCCCCAGAGCTTTAAAGAAGCAATGGATTTATTCTGCAAAGTATTGGCCGTGATTTCTTTGAAATTCGCGCCCAGTTTTAAAAGCTCAGCGGCGATTGAAAGCGATTCCGGCGTAGTGCCTAAATTTGAAAATCCGTCAGTATCAGTATAAACGCCGGTTAAAAGCGCGGTGGCCGCGGCCTTATCTACCGCCAGACGGGCAAATTTAAAATAATTAAAAATTATTTCAGCCGTGGAAGCAGCCGCGCTCTCCACCACGTTGATTTCGCCGTACAAAGGATTGGAAATATGGTGGTCCACCACTGCCAGGCGCTTTGGCGCAAACTCTTCAGCCGGCAGACCAACCATGCTTAAATCACCGCAATCAACAATTATGATTGCCAGAGTCTGCCGCCAAAAATCATCCACCTGACTTTTGATTTTTTCCGCCCCAGAAAGAAAAGTTAAATAATGCGGCAAAGCGTCAAAACAATAACAAGAAACTTCTTTGCCTAAACTGGCCAAGCCCGCGGCCAAAGCCAAAAGCGCGCCAATGGCGTCGCCGTCCGGCCGATGGTGGGTAACCACGGCCAATTGCTTGTTGGCAGTAATAAATTTCTGGAGTTCTGGAAAGGCTTTGTTCATAAACGAAATAGAGTAGCATGCGACCTGGCAAATGTCAAAGCTCAAATGTCAAGCGGTTGCAAACCCTGTCATCCCGAGCCCCCAATAGAGGATGCCATAATCACGGGCACGGCAAACAACTGAACAAAAATTAACGAACCGCGATGTTGCGGGGCGAGAGGATCCCCTGGCAATCGCGATTAACAGGGGATCTCCTCGGCCTGTCGGGTCTCTAGAGATTTAAAAGTTCATTGGCTATCAAAATCCCTAGTGATTTATTGGGTTTATTTAAGGCCTCGAGATGACAGTAATGATCGGAATGACATCTACTTTCCGTCTTCCAACAACTAATTTCCACCACCCTGAACTTTATCTAGTAAAGATTCTATGTGCTGCGCCCGCATCTCGGTTTGGTCAAGAGCGAAACTTATCTTGGGAGAAAATTTCATGGTCAGATTGCCAACCAAAGCCTGCTGGACAACGAGCCGGTTCTGGTTTAAAAATTTTAAAACTGGCTCGGCTTTAGTGGCCGGCATGATGCTGACAAGAATTTTGGCAAATTTCAAATCCGGGCCCACCACCACTTTGGTTACCCCGACAATCACGCCCAAAGGCAATTCTAACTCGCGGCGGATGATGTTAGCCACGTCTTTCTGTATCAGCGCGCTGATTTGTTGGAGACGATGAGACATAAAGATATAGGTGGCTAGGTAGTTAAGAATTCAGGAATTTAGGTGGTAGACCGCGTCATCCCGAGCGAAGCGAAGCGGAGTCGAGGGATCCCATCGGTTACCCATGAGATTCCTCCACTCCCCGCCGAGTACGGCGGGTCGGTCGGAATGACGGACCTGAATTCCTAACTACCTTGTCGTTCTTCTTCCATATAGCACGCCAGTACATCCCCTTCTTTTATTCCCCTCACCCCGGAAACTTTAAACCCGCATTCCACGCCTTCGCGCGCTTCGTCAATGCTCTGGCGGTTCTGCTGAATCTCAATAATCTTGCCTTCTTCAATCGGCTCGCCATTGCGCAACAAACGGAACTTGGCCTTATTACTGATTTTGGCTTTATTGACTCGGCCGCCGACAATGGATTCAGCCCGGCTGTCTTTAAACACTTTCAAGACAACAAGCTCCCCTTGCGGCACTTCAATAACAATGGTTTTAACCAGGGCTTTAATGCGGGCCGCCACGTCATCCAAAAGTTCATAAATAATCTTGTAAGTTTTAATCTCAACTTTGGATCGGTAGCTTACTTTGCGCGCCTCGGCTGACAAAGAAACGTTAAAACCATAAACCACTGCCCCGGCGCTCTCGGCCAAGGCAATGTCAGACTCGGTAATGTTGCCCAGGCCTTGTTTGAGCATCTCAATGCGCACGTTCTGGCGCTCCAATTTTTTTAAAGCCGGCAGAAGCGCCTCCAGGGAGCCTAAAACATCGGCCTTGATGATAACCGTAAGCTGGCTGACGTTTTCCGGGAGAGTTGTTTCTTCGGAAACGGTTTTTTGTTCAGTTCCGGCTTCGGCCGCTTCGCCAAAACGGTAATTCTTTTTTATCTGCTTGCGCAAAGAGCGCGTGGTCTCCTCAACCCGCAAAATATCGCCCACTGCCGGGGCGCTCTTTAAACCCAGAATTTTAACCGGCGTGGCCGGAGCGGCCGCGGGCGTATTGGCGCCGCGCCAATCTTTCAAGGCTTTAATCTTGCCAAAAGTGTCGCCAATCACCACTTCATCGCCATTGCGCAGAGTGCCGGCTGTTACCAGCACCGTGGCTACCGGGCCTTCGCCGCGGTCAATGTGCGATTCAATGATAACGCCCAAAGCGTCGCGATTGGGGTTGGCGCTGAACTTTTCCATGTCCGCCACCAGCAAAACCATGTCCAGCAGTTCGGGAATATGGAGCCGCTGTTTGGCCGAGACCGGCACGCAGATTGTTTTGCCGCCCCAGTCCTCGGGCACCATGTTCACTTCTGAAAGCTCTTTTTTTACTTTGTCTATATCCGCCCCAGGCTTGTCAATTTTATTGATAGCCACCACGAACGGCAAATTTTCTTTTTGGATGACATTGATTGATTCCAAAGTCTGGGGTTTTAAGCCGTCATCAGCCGCCACCACCAGAATGGCCACGTCCGCCACCTGGCCGCCCCGGGCGCGCATGGCTTTAAAAGCTTCGTGGCCCGGGGTGTCAAGAAAAGTGATTCTGCGGCCCTTTTCCTCAACCTGATAAGCGCCAATATGCTGGGTAATGCCCCCGGCCTCGCCAGCCACCACATTGGTCTGGCGGATGGCGTCTAACAGCGTGGTTTTGCCGTGGTCAACATGGCCCATCACCACTACTACCGGCGGACGGAGCACCGCGTCTTTGTCCGAGGCGATTTCTTGTTTTAAATTGCGCAGCTCATTCTGGCTGGCCTCGGTTTCAGTTAGTTCAGCTGGCTGGGCCCGCGTAACTTTAAAACCATAATCCTCGGCCACCAAGGTGGCGGTGTCAAAATCAATCTGCTGGTTTAATGAGGCCATGATGCCGTTCTTCATCAGATAGCCAATTAAATGCGGCACGCCCTGGCCAAGTTTTTCCGCCAGTTGGCTGACCGTGATTTTATCCGGAATCGCGATCTCGCGCCCGAGGGTCTCGCGGTTAGCCACGGCTTCGGCCCGTTCCTGCTGAACCTGCATTTTGGCTACAATCCGTTCTTTGCGCTGAGACTGGCTCCAGGCCTGCCGAATGCGCTCGGCTACTTGGTTGTCAACTTTGATGGCCCGGCCCCCAATGTCAAACCCGAGCTCCGGCAGTTTTGCCAAAAGCTCTTCGCGCGTTGTTCTTAATTGTCTGGCCAGTTCAGATACATTCATAACTACAAAAGTATAAAAGAAAAACGGCCTAAAGTCAATCTAAAGCCGGCTGTGGCCGTCATTTTTTCTTTCTTCGCAATGGTCAAGGTGGGCAATGATTTGCTTTTTTGCAAAGTCCTGCCGGCAAAATTTGCACTGGCCCTCGTATTGGCGTGAATCAGTTTGAGTCTTCATAATTTTTTTCTCCCACCTCTATCAAACGCTCCACCGTGCGTTTGGCTTCTTTTTACAACTCCAATGCCGTTTACTGGAACAAATTTTATTCGCCCAATATATCGGCGTCCTCTAATAGAGATGTTATTTTAACGGGGTCAATAATTTTAACGATTCTATTTTCATCATCATATTGCAAACCATCAATCCATCCAATTGCCATTAATGTATATTTAGCATGTTTATAGTAGTTTCCTCGAACATTTACCGCTGTCGTTCCTTTGGTTTCGTCAAAATATCTATTTACATTACCTACAAATAATACTTTCTCTTCTCCTGATAATAACCGATACATTGCTATTAAATCGCTGATATCATTAAATTCATCCGCTGAATACGCGTGCATTATAAATAAGGAAAATTCATCTAAAGTTACGTATTGTAATTTCTGTAACAATTGCAACGCAAATACAAAAATGTAAACATTGCCCCAACGATAATAAATCATTTTGTCCGAATATACTGTTCTTAAACAGGCAATATTACTACAATCAATAAATTTCTTTCCAAGTTCAGTAATTATTAATTTATTTTCATCTTCTTTGGTATTTTCCTTCAACGGATGCGTAGCGAATCCAAACCTGATTAAATAATTTTTTTCTTGTCTTATAAACAAATCTCGAAGTGAAACCTTTAAAGTTTCGCGCTTAAATTTATTTTTTGTGATTTCAAATAACTTTGGCAAAGCCGCGCTGCTTTTAGAGATATCAAAAAAACCCACTGCCGAATTCTCCGCAATTATTTTTAGTATTTTTTGAAGCCTAACCATCGTATCATCAACAATTAGGTCTTGATCGGGGATTATATACCAACCTCTCCACAAAGATTCTTTATATTGATCTTTTTGTTTTCTATCTTTTGCAATATCAAGCCAATCTTTAACATAATCAAATAAAACTTGAATGATTTTTTGTTTTTCGGTTGTCAATTTTACTTCGCTAATCTCCTTCTTTATTCTTACTAAGTTATTTTTTCTTTCCTGCCATGTTTTCAAAATCTCATCAGTAACCTCAAAACATTTATCATTATTCCACAAATACTCAAAAAACATTAAAGATTGCTCAATGGCGCCACCAATATTTGAATCATGATTAACGACTAAACTCGCTTCAACATTTTGCAAAAAAGCGGCTTTACTACAATTTGCAGAACCAACAAGACATGTCCATTTACTGTCTTTTTCCGCAAGCCAAATCTTTGCATGAAATGTACCTGCTTCAAATTTGCATATTTTTACTTCTCCGCCAATTTCTAAAATTCTTTTTACTGCAGATGGCTGCGTAATACCCATGTCATTACTACAAATCAATTTTATTTCCCCGCCCTTGTCTCTAATGGATTTTAGATCATCAATGATTTGGTCGACGCCGCTATCACGAATATACGCCACAATAAGAAAAGCTTTATTTGAATTATTTAATAATTCCTTAATTTTTTTAAGATGATTAGGTAATAAAGTAATCTGATTTTGTATAAACATAGCGCGAGATTAATTATTTTTATCAAAATTTTCTAACTTCATTGTCGCTAATTCAACGTAATGTTTATTGTTATCAGAACAGATAAAATCTCGTCGTAATTTTCTAGCCGCGAGAGCGGTCGTGCCGCTACCAACAAAACAATCCAAAACAAGATCACCCTCGTTTGAACTTGCTTTTATTATTCTTTCCACTAATTCCAGTGGTTTGGGTGTAACATGTGGCATTTTAGGAGTTTTACCATTTATTTTATTTTTATGTCGTTCACTTGCAATGTGCCACACCTCTCCGCAAAGTCTGCCTTTCGGATTTGGAAACCATCTTTTTCCGGCTTTCAAAATTCCTTTTGTTTTAGCATGCGCAATTCTTTCAATAGATTCATAGGGTAAACGTATATCGTCATAATTAAAAATATGATTTCCATCTTTTGTAAAAAATAAAATTGTTTCTTGTCCATTGCTGTATTTTCTTTTGGCGCCGCCTAGTCCGTCTCTTTTGTCCCAAGTTATCCAATTCTGAAAAAACAATCCTTTGGCCGTTAGGTAAGAAAGAATAAAAGCTGAATTGTATGGGGTATTAAAAATATATAAACTACCATTACTCTTCAACTTGGGGATAAGAGCATCAATCCATCGAAATGTAAATTCAAAAAATGATTTTTCGCTTGTGAAAGTATCCCAATCCGCTTTATGCATATTATAAGGCGGATCAATCACTGCCAGATCAACGCTACCATCTTTAACTTGGCTGAGAAAATCTAAACAATCTTTATGATAAATTTGGTTTATTTTTAGCATACAAATCTACAACAATTTATCACTAAGCTTACGTTTAATGCTACTTTCATAGCTTTTTAATATTTCATATCCAATATAGTTTCGCTTCAATTCTTTGGACACTTTTAATGTTGTGCCAGAACCAGTAAAGGGATCTAAAACAGTGTCGCCCACATAAGTAAATAATCGTACACATCTACGAACTATCTCTTCTGGCATAAGAGCCGGATGTTCCCCAAAAGCCAAATCATTTTTTCCAGGGATTGGAATGTTCCAAATCTGTTTTGTAAATTCAATCCATTCTTTCTCGCTCAATTTACTTTTTGCTTTTACCTCGGGGGGTAAATTATTTTCGGACAGTCCATCCTTTACATATATGGTTATAAATTCAATCGTATTTTGGGCATAAAAATTTCTTGGATATGGATAGCTGCCAAACATTAACTTCTTACTTGGATTAGTTCTATTCCAAATATAAACATCCAATAAAAATAAACCCGTGCCGCTTAAAATAGAATGCTCTATATCGCTATTAATATCAAAAATGTGCCTATTGTTATGAGTATTCAAAACTTTTTTAAACATTGGCATTAGTGGTGTATTAATTGCCAATTTTCCGTTTGGCTTCAAAACTCTTTCGCACTCTCTCCATACCGTTAACATTTCCTCGATGTATTTTTTATAATCAGAAATGTCTCCAATTTGTCCTTTTGCTTTTTCTGTTTTCTTATTTTTCTGGTAACCATCCAAAGAATAATCTTTGATGTTAAAATACGGCGGACTAGTAACTATAAGGTGAACGGAATTGTCAGACAATTCTGTCATTTTCCTCGCATCTTTAAAAAATACTTTGTTTAAAAAATCCATATTTTATATTATGTCAAATACCTCTTTTAAAATCAATCTAAAAACAGTACCTTGTCTATTCCTAAGATACTGGCACCCATTGCCTGCTCTTCAAAACTGCCATCACCTTGCCAGCCATGCTGATGGAATCCCGAAAAAGAATAATTTTGTACTTTGGATTCTCTGGTTTTAGGTAAAGGTACGGCGGCTCGTTAACCGACATAAACCGCTTTATAGTCGCATCGTCGCCATCATACGCCAGCACAATATCGCCGGAGGAAAATTCCTTTTTCTCCTGCACCAGCACATGGTCGCCATCATTAATGCCCGCGTTTATCATGGAATCGCCATAAACGCGCAAAACATAGACATTGGCCTTGAGACGTTCAATCTTTGTGTCATAGTGAGTGGCCGGCATTTCCATCCACTCCCCGTCAAAACTCACAGCCTGAATTGGCACTCCGGCGCTGGTAGCGCCCACGAATGGAGCGAGCGAGGGCTGGCCAAGCGCTTCATAGCCAAGCGGTAAAATCGTGATGCCGCGGGCTTGGGATTCGCCTTTTTTGATAAATCCGCCTGATTTCAACTTCTCCAGCAGATCTTTAATGGACTGATTCGAGGATACATCCAGTTTTTGGCGCATTTCTTCGAATGTCGGCGGATAGCCAGAATCCTGAATATATTCGTAAAGAATGGATAAAAGCTGTTTTTGTCTTGGTGTTATTTGTTTTTCCATATATTATAATTATACCCGACTATTTAGTCAGGTACAATAAAAACCTGTGGAAAAGTATGGACTGAACGGCTCATTTCCACCATAGGCTGGTCACTATCTATCTGAACCCAGACATAGAAAACGCCAGCATCATAATATTCATAGCCAACAGCACGAAAGTAACGAGCCAAATTACTGCCAGAAAAAATTTATTCCAAACTATCTTTTTTCTACGCAAAAACAAAAATACCAAATACCAAATTTCAAAAATAGACAATGCTGTAATTTTAAGAGCAGTTGAAAATTTTGCGACATATAATAAAGATCCATTGACCAGCTCCAGCAAATAATCGAATCTTCGAAGGAAAGCCAGGCCGTCAGAAAATATAATGATTGCAAATGATATAAATATTACCAAGTCAGTTGTTCGTCTGGACCAAGGCTGTTTCTTTTTTCTTTTAAATTTGCCGGCGAAGGTCGTTATAACACAGGATAGTAGATAAAGGTAAGCAATCTCCATAACTATCATAATCACGAGCATAACACTTGTCGGCCAGGGTAGATCGCCAAAAACCATTTGCGGCGCGGCGTAAATAAAATAGGCGGGGTAAACCAATAACAATCCCAGCAAGTTAACAATAAACGCCGGCAAAGATAACATATCGCAACCCCAACTTAACGCGCAGCCCATCATAACACCAAGAGATAAAAAAATAGTTAGCGCGGCAAAGACAATCAAAATTAACAGAGTAATGATTTTTTTCCAAGAAAAATCAAAAAATTTTAATATTTTATTCTTCATTTTTTAGAAACTATGATTTTTTATCAGACATTAATTCATATTTCGATTCCTCCCCTCCATCTAGGAATTAAAAACCAATTCCTTTCCGCAGGGAATAAATTAATAAAATCAAAAAAGCGCTGGCCAAGGCAGCCACTAAACCAAATACCGCAAATAAAATCAACGAATTAGAATAATACAATATATTTTTTTTCTTATACGCACGAAGATCGAAAAAGAATATAAATATCCCCCCCAATAAAGACATAATTAAAGAAATATATTGTATTGTGTTAAGGTAGCTGCCCGAAATAAAATCTTTACATAATATGCGTATTATATGTGGTAAAAACACAAATAAAACAAAAACGGCTAGATTTATTTTATTTATTTTCTTCATAAGAGTCTCTTTAAATTATTAATCTCTAATAAACAATTTCCCTAAATACATTCCAATCAAACACCGAACTCGGCATCTTGCCAAAAATCTTTCCAAATCGTTTTAATCCTGTATGCTCTTTCTTAATATCTCGTACTTCTGGCCGTAAACCATAGGCAATAAACATAACAACCTGATTATCTAGCTTACCATAAATCTTTCTGGCAACTGTTTGCGCTTCTTGTTCAACGCGACTATTGCGTTTAATTGGTAATTGATTAGTCGCGATATTCACCGCATCCTGCCAATCAGCCACGGTTTGCGGTAATTTACCAAAAGCATATTGATACGAACGCAGGACTCCGGCCCGCTCTCCTATTCCCAATTTATCAGTACTCTTTGTTCCATAAGTAATAAAATTAGTCGCGGCCTTATCTAAAACCAGAAACTTGCCATAATCTTGTACTACCCTTGCTTCCAAGATAGTATCGCGGACTTTGCCCAAATAATCTAAAAGTGTATCGGCATCAGCCATAGCCAAAGCGTCTAATATTTGGTCCGTAGTATATTGCTCATTCTTTGGCCGTTCTGCTTGCTCCCCAAGCACCTGTGGAGCAGGTTTTATGTTAGCGTTTTGTTTAGGAACTTCTGCGCTTATTGGACTAGATTGTGGAACTATAATAACAGCATTTGGAGTGGCCACAATCTCTATGGTCTTGGATTTGGTCGATTCCATGTTGCCAGCCCTATCAGTGGCGCGATACTGGATAGTGTTACTGCCTAATGTGGTTATTATAAATGAATTAGCGTAATTACTCCATGTACTGCCATTATTAAGGCTGTATTCTGTTTTAAGAATACCGGCATTGTCATCTGTGCTGGTTAAATTGATAGTGGCTGATGCTTGATACCTATCTCCACCTAAACTACTGCCAGAAACAGTGATTTCACTGGCTGGCTTGGTAATATCAGCCGCTTGCGTGCTATTTAGCACAGCGCTGGCCGGCGCGGTAGTAAAATTGCCAGTGCCATTCTGGTCAACTGATAAAACAGTGTTTGATACATCAGCGGCCAATGTGACAGTGGCTTCGGTAGCTGTGCTGACAGGCAAATTAGCGTAATAGGCGGTTTCTGCAACTTGGCTATTCTCTATTTTAGAAACCCGCAAACTAAAAGTGCCACTACCCGTGCCGTCTAATTCAATATGATATGTCTGGCCGCCGGATGTTGGCAAGAACACAAATTTATTTTCTCCAATCTCCTCGTACGCTACACCGGTAATATTATAATCAATCTCGCCATTTTCTCCTCGGCCAACATGATTACCATCTGAATCATAAATGTGAAGATTGACCGGGCTGTGAACAGAGACAAATTCACCCGCGATACTGCAAACCGCCAAATCTTGTGTAGCATTTTGCGGCAGAGAAATTTGACTATTTGTAATCATTTTAAAAATTAACTGTTTTATACCATCGGCGCTAGGCATGTTAGCATGATCAATGCCCTTAAAATAATAAGTTCTATTGCTATCTATACTAATAGCCCTCGAACTTCCTAAAGGCACCGTGCCATCGCCAGCTAACATTGAAAGAGAATATTCACCACTGTCATTTCTCTTTACAATTGTGGATATAGTTGGCGTATTACAACCATTAATACTATATGCGTCCAAACCTGTAACATCGAAATTATCTAAATCATCAGAATGAAATTCATCAGCATCATTCAACAATGACATATTTAATCCGGAGTTAATCAAAAATTGTTTGGTCTGATCAAAATCAAATAAAATCTGCCGTGATTCGTCAAAATAATAACGACCATTTTGTTCAATGTATTCTCTACTTGGAAGTAATTGGTAAACTGATGGCATATTTTGAGATATATATTTTACTCGATTCAGGCTTAAAAATGGAAAAGGAATTTCCATACCCAAATTATCACCAAAAAGTAATGTTTTAGCTGATTCGGGTGACCCTAAATGAGGCGTACCAATAAATATTATCTTGTTTACTGAGGTTGAACTATTGTCTAAAATATACTGTTTAACTAAAAGCCCGCCCATACTATGGGCGACAATATCAACCTTGCTGCCGCCAGTCTGAATTTTTATTTCATTAATTTTGGTTTTTAAATTATTACTATTAACTCTAATGTCTAGTCTCCAATCATAGGGAAAAACAAATAGATCTACACCTTCATTATAATCTAAGTTCTCAAATGTATTTATTAATCCATCAAAATAATCAAATACATCAAGAGTAACGACTTCCGTTTTTCGAATAACATCTGCAATTGACACACTTGGATCATTAGGACTGCCATCAACATTCATTGCCAAGGGATTCATAAAATCATCTAAAAACCAAAACAGCATCTGCTCAATATTCGGCCACAAAGTAAAAGGAATGAATCCTAATAACTCTCGCTTTAATTCTGTCCCCATAATCCCCGGCACCAGCACCACCGGAACATTCTTAACTTCAAACGACAACTCACCCGTCGCCGGCAAACGGGCGGTATTAACCCCGTCCGAGGCCTCAAAGTGGTACGAATAACTGGCTTTAGCAAACGAGCTCGTCGCGGCCGTGAATTCATAGACACCAGCCGTGCCTGTGGCCATTTGATAAGTCGTGCTCCCCACCAGCAAGCGCATATAATTAGCTGTCATGCCCTCAGGGTCAGAATAGGATACTTTGAATACCGGCAAGCTCTGGGTCTTGAAGCTCACATTCGGCTCCACGCCGTCAGCAGTGTAACCGGTTGAACCAACATAGGACAAAGTCGGCGCTTGGTTTTGGCCAGTCCAGGGACTGTAGGTAACATTGCCAATGATTCTATCTCCAGTGCCACCGGGGTTTGAGGCAATGGTTGGGCCGGAAGTTGAACCCCAATCATTATTAATGGCAATCAAAGTATTATCCGCATCCGCGAAATCCAAGCCAGCAAAGGGAGTGTCGCCAGCCGCGACATTATTGCCGGAAAAGGTGTTGTTGGAAATAGAGAGATGGGCTATGTCCGCGTCCGTATCAATGGCCATGCCCCGCCGGTTGTTGGAAAAAGTGGTGCCAGTAACAGTGGCGTCAGCCTGCCAAAAAATAGTCAAGCCATCATAATTATTCCTGATAATGGAATCAGTTAAAGTTAAAACCGAATCTCCATTGCGGATGCCCAAGCCATTATTATTGCTGTATTCAATAGTGGTATTGGCTATAGCGGCGCGAGCTCCGGAGAGTACCTGCGCTATAGCATTGTTAAAACCGCCGTAGCGGATAAGGGCATGGTTGATGGTCAGCTGTGAACTGCCGGACGAAGCCTGAATATAATTCCAGTCTCCCCGCTCCGGCACTGTGGCCGCGCCGTCGCTATT
>MHKO01000047.1:13265-32678 GCA_001818435.1 Candidatus Komeilibacteria bacterium RIFCSPLOWO2_02_FULL_48_11 | reverse complement strand
TAACAGCCCCAGCCGGAGAGCAAAACAATATCAAACCCAGCCCGACAAACAATCCGGCTGCCAATATCTTGGTAAATTTTATCCCCCCTTTGAACATAGATTAAGCCTACAGCCGCGCCACTGAAAAATCAATCCCGCACCTTTCCTTAGTCGCTGTCATAAAATATAGATTATAAAACTCAACCATCATTCTTGTTATTCGGATAACAATTGAACAAAAAGAAAGGTGCGGGATTATTGACAGGCTTGGCAGTATCGAGTACTATTACCTCTTAAAAACATAAAAGCGAGAGCGCAAAACAAAGAGCCGTATGTCTCTTGAGCCCATCCAACAGATTCTGACCAACCTTGGTCAGAAAAAACACTTTCTCATTACTACCAGAGCCAACCCTTCCGGCGACTCACTGGCCGCGGCTCTGGCGTTTTATTTACTGGCCAAAAAACAAGGCAAGCAGGCTTCAATTGCCATTGATAACGCGGCTTTGGGCTTAACCCACAAATGCGCTTTTTTGCCTGGCTATGGCGCCATCGTCCCGACTGTGGCCACTTCCGGCAAAGTGCTGGTTGAATTTGAATTGGCTGGCAATAACATTCGCGGCCTGACTTACAAAGTTAAAGACAACAAGCTAGTCATCACCATCACCCCCATGGAAAAAAATCTGCGCCTGCCTTTGCCCGCCATCAAGGAACACACTTATCCTTATGATTTGATTATTGTCGTGGACACGCCGGATTTGGAATCTTTGGGCCGCATTTACGACGAACACACCGCTTTTTTTTACGAAGCGCCCATAATCAACATTGACCACCAGGCTGACAACGAACATTTCGGGGAACTGAACTTGGTTGAGCTGACGGCCGTGGCCACCACTGAAGTTATTTTCAATTTGATTGAAGTCTGGCAAAAAGATTTGATTGATGCCGACATTGCCACTTGCCTGCTTTTAGGCATTATCTCGGAATCAAACAGTTTCCAATCAACCAATATTACGCCCCGGACTTTATCAATTGCCAGCGAACTGATTGCCCGCGGCGGGCGGCGCGACCAGGTGATTGCCGAACTCTATGGCAACAAGCCCATCAGCACCCTCCAGCTCTGGGGCCGGGCTTTGGCCGCGCTCCGCACCGAGCCGGAATGCGCCCTGCTCTGGTCAGCCGTGACTAATGATGATTTTGAAGCCACCTCCACCACGGAACAGGATTTGCGCAGTATTATTGACGACCTCTTGACCCACGCGCCTGCCGCCAAGGTGGTGGTGCTGCTTTACCCGAGAGGAGCTTTTTTGCAGGCCATTATCCATACCCACCGCCCCAGCTTTGATTTGCGCAAAATCTTCTCGCCCCTAAATCCGGCCGGCACGCGCAACTTTATTGAATGCCAAATCACCTCGCCCTCGCCCACTGAAGCCATTGCGGTTATCAAGCAGACTTTAACCAGCCGCGCGCCGCGGGATGAATTGATGCCGAAGTTTTAACCACAGATGATCGCGGATGGCGCTGATAATACAAAAACGGCTTGCTGCCTGCCCGCCTCTGGCGGGATTCGGCGAGGCTGTTTTTTATTTCCACCTCCGAGGCAGTAAATCTGAACATCCCTTAAATCTGTCTTCAGGAATGAGATCGCGATGATTGCGCATAATATAGGGCAGATTTCTGATGCTGGCGCCCGGGTAAATACCTACGATTTTGGCATCTTTGTCAGCGATCGTGATAATTTTTTGTTTGTTTATATTCACCCCGGCATCACGCAATCCATAGTCCGATACTTCCCCTATATCTTTATATCCTGAAAGCCAGCCGCCGAGACACTCCACAAAATATCCACCTATGCCGCAATCAGACCCAATACACATAGTTTCATCGCCAAGTGAATAGACATAAAAGTCGGATTCTTCTGGTACGGTATTGTCTGGCGGTGCCCAACCAATATGAGTTCCAGCGCCTTCCACGGCTTGCATGCCAAGAGTAATTGTTTTATATCGCTTGACTCCAAAAGGATATTTTTGCCACGCAAATATTCCGGCAACCACGATGACAATCACAGAAAGTACAAACATTATTTTTATTTTGTGCGCGAAAGTAAAACACATAAGCAAGTTAATCAACTACTTCAAGCGCGCCAACGCTCATAAAGTCACCTTTGCGCGCTTTGATTAATGAGTTATAAATCTCCATCCAACGCTTCGTTTCAATAACGGTCATGCAACCAAGCGATCTGCCGCCAGCATGCAGGTACCTCTCGCCAGAATGCCCGATTCTAAACCAAATTTTAGCTCTCTGGGCTTCTGGATATCTTGCCCCGCCTTGATGAGGATAATCTGGAATTTCAATGTCATATAATCCCTTTTTCCAAGGAGATTCTGGATAATCAACGGTTTTATATTTTTTACCCTGAATAATAAATGTCTTTTGAGAAATAGAATACATCGCCCGCGCCAGTGGCTCGTGTTCGATATTAGAAATAAACCTGGAAGAGCCGTCTGCATGTAGCGCAACAGAAGCAAATTTGCCACGATGAGGTCCCTCTAAAATAGTAAAGTATTCTCTTTTTGCATCGACACGTTCAACTTTCACCTTTAAATACGCCGGCATAGATTCCGTAACCCCTCTGTCTTCCATTACAACCTTGAGCCACCCGTCGCCTTCGTCCTGCACATATCTTATTGCGTCCGACACTTCTGCTTCCAGAGTTATTTCAAAAATTGCGGTTTTCGTTCCCCAGAATTTTCCTAATATTGAACGGGTTTCTCTCACATGGACTTTGAAAATAAACTGCTGCGGCTCAGTGATAGCGGCATCAACTTTTATACTGCCTTTCGTACTGCCGGCATCATTAAACAGCAAATCCTTTTCGACGACATTAATAAAAACCTCGGCCTGAAATGATCCTCGATCGGTTTCAAATCTGCCTACTTCTCGGTTTATTTCTGTCGCCGTTCCGGCATTAATTCTTTTATCAACACGCAAAAGCTTGCCGAGCGCCTCGATTTCAATGCAAATATCATCGCCGAGAGAATCTCTGCCGTATTTTACTTTTGAAAGTTTTAATTGAATAGATTTCAACATAGGGACGAAATCTGGTAGGCGCACTGGGACTCGAACCCAGGACCCCGGCTTTATAAGAGCCGTGCTCTAACCAGCTGAGCTATGCGCCTTCGTCTTCGTGTTTCTTCGTGTTTATATTCGTGCCTCTTCGTGTATTTATACAACAAAACTGGACAAAAATCAATGTTTAGGGCAGAATCAGGACCTATGGTATAATAACCTTATAACCTACGTCATCCCGAGCGAGGCGTACTCGCCGAGTCGAGGGATCTCAGGGGTTAACCACGAGATCCCTCCACTCCCCGCCGAGTACGGCGGGTCGGTCGGGATGACGTATAAAAAATGACTCCAAATTTTCCAAAAATAACCGCTTTCCCGGTGCTGGCTGACTTGACCGAGGCCTTTCCCAACTCCGGAGTTTACCTGGTGGGCGGGGCAGTGCGCGATATTTTGCTCGGCAAAAAAATAACTGACATTGATTTGGTGGTGCGCCACGTGACCGGCGAGGAGCTGGAGAATTTTTTAGCTACCCGCGGCCAAGTGGTGTTTGCTGGCAAGACTTTTGGCGTCTGGAAATTTCATGAAATCGGCAAGCCGAAAGACGAAATCTACGACATTGCTCTGCCGCGCACTGAATTCTCTTTGCACAAGCAAGGCTTGTACCGCGATTTGAAGTTAAAACCAATCCGCGCTTGCCGATTGAGGATGATTTGGCCCGCCGCGATTTTACCGTCAATGCCATGGCTTATGATTTGCTGGCCGCCAGACTGATTGATGAAAACAATGGCCAGCAAGATTTGAAAGACAAAATTATCCGCACCGTGGGCCAGGCCGCCGACAGATTCCAAGAAGATTATTCGCGCCTGTTGCGGGCTTTGCGTTTTGCGCTCCAGCTCGGATTTGTCATTGAAAAACAAACCCTGAACACCGTCAAAACCATGATAGTCAACATTAATGACAAGATTGACGACAAGCGGGTACTGCCTTTGGAAATAATGGCCGAAGAATTCTTAAAATCATTCCAAGCTAATCCGGTTGGGGCTTTGGACTTATGGGACGAGGCTGGCGCGATTGCCGAAACCATACCCGAGCTTCTTAAAATGAAAGGCTGTCCCCAGCCCGACAACTGGCATACCGAGGGCGATGTCTGGCAGCACACCCGGTTGGCTTTAGAGAAACTCTCATCTGCAGAATTCCAAAAAGAATTTCCCGGCGGGGATGATTTAGAACTTATTGCGGCCACTCTTTTCCACGACATCGGCAAGCCAGCCACGGTGCGCACCCCGGCCAAAGACGGCACTGACCGAATTCGCTTTGACGAGCACGACGTGTTTGGCGCTGATCTGACCAAAAAAATTCTGAACCGGATAAAAGCCGCGGCTCCGCCGGATGTTAACGTCAAACCAGAGCGCGTGGCTTGGGCCGTGCGCTACCACATGCTTGTAGTGCATGGCCATCCGGAAAAGATGCGGCCAACCACCATTGAAAAATATTTCTTCAACCCGGACAAAGCTTCTCAAACCCTGCTTAAGCTCATTTTAGTTGATGGCTTGGCCACTATTAATCAAGACGGCCAAGCTTTAACCAATCACTATGAAATGATAAAAGAGCGCATGGCCGAGATAAAAAAGAAAACTGGAAGCCACGGCTTTAAACTTGTTAAGCCTCTGCTTTCCGGGGATGATATTATGAAAGAGCTTGGAATTAAACCCGGCCTCAAAGTGGGCGAGATTTTGGAAAAAGTCCGCCAAAAGCAATTGGCTGGAGAATTAAAGTCAAAACCCGCAGCCTTAGAATTTGTTCAGGGATTAAAATAACTGTCATCCCGAGCCCCTAACGCGTGGCACCAATAACCAAGGACGCGGGAAACGAATCAACGGAAATCAACGAATCACAACGTCGCGGGGCGAGAGGATCCCCTAGCAATTGCGCGAACCATGGGATCCTCTCGGCGTGACCCATACATAGCAGTAAATCATGCTACTATGTTTGCCACATTAACTGCTTATGGCACACTCGTTGACGCCTCGGGATGACATTTTGACTAGGAACTACATTAATATTATGCAGACATTCCAAGTTGAAACAACCGACAAAGGCCAACGCTTGGACAAGTGGCTCTTAACCAAACTTCCTGGCTTCTCCCGGTCTTATTTGCAGAAAGCCGTCAAAAGCGGAGCCATTTTGGTTAATGACAAAACCGTGGCCCCGCACTTCTTTCTTAAAGGTGATGAGATTATTACGGCTGACATAACCGCTCCCATCCGGCCCAATGTTGCGCCGAATACTGAAGTTAAATTCAAAATTATTGATGAAGCACCGGACTACATTGTTCTGGAAAAACCAGCCAACCTAGCCGTGCACCCGGCTGCGGGCCTTAATGAGCCGACTTTGGTTGATGGCCTCTTGGCCAAGTACCCGGAAATAAGCAATGTCGGGGACGATAAATTGCGGCCCGGCATTGTCCAGCGCCTGGACAAAGACGTTTCCGGCCTGATGGTTGTGGCCAGAACCGAGGCCATGTTCAATCATTTAAAAGAACAGTTTAAAAACCATTCCATTGATAAAGAATACGTTGCCCTGGTCCATGGCGTTATGACACCAATCCAGGAACACGGCATTATTGATAAGCCGGTTGGCCGCTCGGCCGCTGACGGCCGCCGCATGGCGGCCCAGACTGACGAGCACTCCATTGGCCAGGAAGCTAAAACCGAGTACTGGGTGCAGGAGCGCTTGCGCCACCACACTCTCTTGCGCGTGAAAATCCATACCGGCCGCACCCACCAAATCCGGGTGCACTTGAATTCCCTCGGCTTTCCGCTGGCGGGCGATAAGATTTATACTAATAAAAGAATCAAGCTGGCGGAACTGGGCCGGATTTTTTTGCATGCAAATAAACTGGGATTTAAGGATTTGCAAAACCAGCGCCAAGAGTATACTTCGCAGCTACCGGAAGAATTAGATAAATTTTTTAAATCATTACATTAATACCATGTCATCCCGAGCGAAGCGAAGCGAAGCGGAGCCGAGGGATCCCTTGTACTTGGTTTATCCGCATATAAGGGATTCCTCCACTCCCCGCCGAGTACGGCGGGTCGGTCGGAATGACAGTTTCTAAAATATGCCCCACTCCTCCAATCTCATCATCATCTCCGGCCCGTCGGGTTCTGGCAAAGACGCGGTCATCAACAGCCTGATTGAGCGCGGACTGCCAATTGAGAGCGTTATTACTACGGTCACGCGGCCTAAACGAGAAAGCGAATCTGAAGGTAACCCTTATTATTTTATTGATGAGCCAACGTTTAAGGAATTAATTGACAAAGACGAACTGGCTGAATGGGCCCAAGTTGATAATGGCAAGTATTATGGTGTTACCAAAACTGAACTAGCCAGAGTCAAAGCGCTTAAGGATAAAATTGGTGTCTGGAAAATAGAGTGGAAAGGAGTGCAGACAGTTAAAAAAACAATGACTGATGTTCTGGCTATTTTAATAGAACCACCAGACATCGCCACCCTAATCCAACGCTCCGAGACGCGTGGCCAACAGACTGAACAGGAAATTCAGGACCGCATCAGCTACAGCCAGGAATTCCTCAAGCATCGGGACCTTTATGATTATTCTGTTGTGAACGAGGAGGGCAAATTAGAACAGACGGTTCATAAGGTGGTTGAGATTATCAAAAAAGAAGGCTACGCAACAATGTAACAATTTGACAATATCTATAGCGTACTGTAGTATCCACCTATTATTTAACTACCTAAATTCCTATCTACCTAACCTATGCCCATCAAACAGTCAGCCGTCAAAGAACTGCGCAAAACCAAGAAGCGCACGGCCCGCAACCGCTCAGCTAAAAGCAATATTAAAGATGCCTTAAAGAAAGTAACCAAGGCCCTGCAATCCAAGGACATCGTGGCTGCGCGCGCCGCGGCTCAAGAAGCGGTTAAAATTCTGGACAAAGCCGCTGCCAAACATATTATTCACCGCAATAAAGCGGCTCGCAAAAAATCCCGAGTCTTCGCAGCCATTAAGAAAATAGAAGCGGATAAACGCGGATAGTGACGCGGAAAAACGCAGACTTTTAAAACACGTTCCTTATTATAATGGAGCGTGTTTTGGTAATCAGCGTAAATCCGCGTGGTCATCCGCGTTTATCCGCTTCTACTTTAAAATACTATCCAGCAACACCGTGAACAACAGCCGCGGCTCGCCACGACCGGATTTTAAAGCCGCGTCCAGACGGACTAAGGCCTGGTAAATGCTGGCTAAACGGATAACCGAGGAATTGCGCGCCTGCTGGCGCGATTTTTTTACCACAAACGGGTGGAGCGACAGCGCGCTGGCCAATTCCGCGTCGCTGCCCTGGCTCCCGGACATGGCCAGAAGCAAGCGGACTTGGCGGATAACCATGGACAAGAGATACAGCGGCTCGGCGCCGGAAAGGAACTGCTGTTCCAAAAGCATGAGCGCATGTTTTTTATTGCCCAAACCCACGGCATCCACAAACTGCCAGATGTTGTCGTTAAGATTACCAGCCACCCCGGCCCGGACATCCGCGGCAGTAATAACATTCATGACTGAATGTGCCAGCTTGTCAACTTCAGAACTGGCGCGCCACAAATCACTGCCTGTGATTCCGGCAAGCATTTGAGCGGCCGGATGTTCAATGGCCTTGCCCAGCTCTTGGGCGCGCTTGGTTATGAACCGTTCCACTTCCAAAGGGCTCAACAAAGCAAACTCCTTGTTCTCGACTTCTTTGATTAAGCGCCCTACCAATCCCAAGCGCTTATCAACCGTGCCTGACTGGTAAATAACCAAAGTTGTGTCCGCGTCCAAAGACGAATCTTTCAAAAAAGAATCCAAAGCCTCGCGGATTTCTTTTTCAGCCAAAATATTCTTTAAAACCACCAGCTTCTTGGTACTAAACAACCCGCTGCCGGCAATCACGCTCGCCATCTCTTCCCACGAATTCTCCGTGGCGCGAAAAACATGCACGCTTCCCGTGTGCTTAGTTTTAAAGTCAAAAATTACGCTCTCTAGATATTGTTGCGAGCTGTACAAATCCTCGCCATGGATGAAAATTAACATGCGATACTAAATTAATACGAAAGCACAAAACTCCCACGAATTACAAATACGCTACAAATCTACAAATGGATCTATTTGATATTCAGCACTCGTAAAAATTTTACTCCTTCTGGCGTAAAATTAGCCAAGATTGCCAATTTCATGTTGGTTGCCTGCAAATAGCTCTTGACTTGCTCGATGTTTTTCTTGGCAAAACGGCCGTCTTTTTTTAATTCCAACACGATTTTATCATCAATCAAAAAATCAAGAAAATATCTGCCAATTACCTTGTTTTTGTATTTGAGAACATACGGCACTTGCTCTTTAAAAAGCAGGTTGTTCCGTTGCAGCGCCACGGCAATGGCTTTTTGGTAGTATCGCTCCGGGTGGCCATAGCCTAATTCATTGTAGACATCATAAAGAATGCCAACCAGCTCGTAACTTAATTCTTTGTAAATGACTTTATCCTCCTCCATATTTGTAGATTTGTAGCGTATTTGTAATTTGTGGGAATCTAATGAGCTTCCTGCCAATTCTCCCCGCTATGCACATCGGCATTAACCGGAACTTTTAATTTAGCCACCGATTCCATACTTTGTTCCACAAACTTGGAGACTTTGTGGACATCATCTTTTGGCGCTTCAAACACCAGCTCATCATGCACCTGCATCAGCATCCTAGATTTGGGACTGATTTTATACAAACCGCGGTCAATCTCAATCATGGCCATTTTGATGATGTCAGCCGCTGTACCCTGGATTGGCATATTGGTAGCCAGGCGCTCGGCGCCGGCTCTGATTTGCTGCACCCCGGAATTAATGTCCGGCAATTGCAAGCGCCGGCCGTATTTGGTTTCCACATAACCCAGAGTCCGGGCCACGTCTTTAACTTCCTCAAGATATTTTGCCAAGCCCGTGAAAGCGGAAAAATAGCGGTCAATAAATCCTTTGGCGCGAGCATAATCCATGCCCGTGCGCTGGGCCAAACCATGCGGGCCCATACCGTAGAGAATCCCGAAATTGACTTCCTTGGCCGTGCGCCGAATTTCCGGCGTGACTTTGGATTCTGGAATCTGGTGCACAAAAGCGGCGGTGGTGGTATGAATATCTTTGCCAGCCTTAAAAATCTCGATTAATTTTTTGTCGCCGGAGAGGTCAGCGGCCACGCGCAATTCAATCTGGGAATAGTCAGCTGAAACTAAAACAAATCCCGGTTCCGCGATAAAAGCCTTGCGTATCTCGCCGCCCAAGGGAGAGCGGATAGGAATGTTCTGTAGATTCGGGTCAGACGAGGAAAGCCGGCCAGTTGAGGCCACGGTCTGGTTAAAGCTGGTATGAACTCTTCCGGTTTCCTCATTCACCAGTTCCGGCAAAGCGTCTAAATAAGTATTTTTCAATTTAGACAATTCGCGGTGCTCCATAATCAGATTGATGATGGGATGCTTGTCAGCCAGTTTTTCCAGCTCATCAGCGGCCGTGGAAAAGCCGGTTTTGGTTTTGCCCACGCCTTCGGTGGAAAGTTTAAGTTTTTCAAACAGGACTTCTTTAAGCTGGGCCGGAGAATTGACGTTGAATTTGCTTTTGGCCAAACGGTGAATTTTACTTTCCAAAATCATAATGTCTTTGCCGACTTTGGCTGACATTTTTTGCAAGAACTTGGAGTCAATTTTTACTCCTGCCTCCTCCATCTTAATCAGCACTGGCACAAGCGGCATTTCAATCTCGGTAAATAGTTTATAAAGATGCTCTTTTTTAAGCTCCGCTTCCAGCCGGCTAACCAAGCGGAAAGTATAGTCCGCGTCTTCGGCTGAATAGTCAGCTACTTGGGGGAGCGGCGCATCAAGGAGAGAAATCTGCTTTTTGCCCCGGGCCCCGATTAAGCTCTCAATTGAAACCATTTCGTGCTTTAACTCCACGAACGCCAAATTATCCAAAGAGTGGCTCCGCCCGGTTGGATGCAAAAGATAAGCCGCCACTTTGGTGTCAAAATCAATGTTATTCACTTCAAAGCCCGCGCGATGTAAAACTTCCAAATCGTACTTGATGTTGTGCCCGTACTTTTTTATCTCTCTGTCTTTAAGAATGTCGGCTAAACTTTTAGCAACATCAGTTGTAATGTAATAGGCCTCCCCTGCTTTGGCGCACAAGGATAAACCAATCATTTTTGAAGTTAAGCCCCCTAAACTGTCAGTCTCGGTATCAATGGCTAACCCTTCAACATGGGCCAAATCTTTATTCAACTTTTCAACTTTATCAACTGTATCAACTAAATGATAACCAGGCCGCATCTTGAAATCAGGCTGGGGAACAATCTTGCCGGAAAACAAATTCCCCTGCCCGCCCGCCGGAGAGGAGGGCCGCCCGTCGGAGGATTTTGGACCTTCTGTGCCCGCGGTCGGTAAGCCGCCTAGCACGGCTTGAGCGCGATTTAATAAAGACCTGAATTCCAGTTTGCGGAAAATCTCAAACAACTCCTCGCGCTTGGCTGGCTTAACCGCGAACTCGCTGGGCGAAAATTTAAGGTTAATGTCCTTGCGGATAGTAGCCAGCTCCCGGGACATGTAAGCTTCTTTTTTGTGAGACAAGAGTTTCTTACCCAGAGTTTCCTTAATTTTCTCTCCGCCCCCTTTTTCCAGATATTTATAAATATCATCAATTGAATCAAATTTTGACAAAAGATCTTTGGCGGTTTTTTCACCCACCCCGGCCACGCCCGGAATGTTATCCGACGAGTCGCCAGCCAAGGCTTTGTACTCCACCACTTTCTCCGGGCCGAATCCATAACGCTCTTTCACAGCCGCTCGGTCATAAGTAACTGTCTCGCTGATACCTTTTTTTAAAGTAAAAACAACCGTCTTATCATCAACCAATTGCAAAGCATCCATGTCGCCGGTAACGATAATTGTTTTGATTCCCTCGTGGCCAGTGGCTTGGCGCGCCAGAGTGCCTAAAACATCATCAGCCTCAAAACGGGCGTGCTCCTCAATGCGGAAACCAAAAGATTGCGCCACTTCTTTTATAAGCGGAATCTGCGCGTAAAGCTCATCAGGTTGTTTCTCGCGCGTAGCTTTGTATTCTTTGTAAGATTCGTGCCTAAAAGTGCCGCCCGGCGGATCAAAAGCCACGGCCCCGTATTCAGGGCGGAACTCTTTGATGATGTTCAAAAGAATCGCGGTAAAGCCATAGACAGCGTTCACCAATTGGCCATCTTTGGTGGTCAAAGGCGGCAAAGCGTGCCAAGCCCGATGGAGGAGCGCATTGCCGTCAATAATTACGAATTTTTTGTTATGTTCAGCCATGCCTGTATTCTAACCCTCCCGCAAGCTCTTAGCCAGCTCAATCATCCTCCCTTGTAACTCTAAAGCAATCTCATCCGCGGCCAAGAGTCCGGCCCGCCACTCGGACACCGGGGCCAGACGCTTTTTAATCAAGCGGCTCAATGACTCCCGCGCCCGCTGTAAAAAAGTCAGGCACAAGGTGTAGCCCTGCAGACTGATTTCATTCTCAACTTCTTCAAATTCTTCATCAATCTCATCAAGCGGGTCGGACGCGGCATAAACTATTTTGGCTGGCACCAAAAAAACATTAACCAGCACCCGGTATAAATCCGGGTCCTTTTGGCCAGACTCGTAGCGTTCGCTCCCGACTTCAGTCAGGCGGCGCGCCCATTTTTGCGCTTTCTGGTAAAGCTCGTCATCAAAAGGCTCAACTTCGCCTTCAAACGGCTCGGCGTCCAGCTCCTCAGCCTCACTGCCCCAAAACTCGTCATGCCACCAGTCCGCGAAGTCTTCCTGATGCGCGGACTGCTGTTCAATGTCGGCCTGAATTTCGTGCACGCGCTCCTCAAGGCGGTTAATCATCAAATCCGGATTATCCAAAGCCTGGGAGTAAGCCTCAAAATCGCCTTTAAACAGGCGGCGCACAGCCTCGTCATTCTCAAAAAAAGTCAGCCGCTGTTCGCGCACAATCTCCTCCTCATGCGGCAGGCGCTTCTCCTCGGGCGCCTCAACTGGCAAAACGCCTTGAGCCGCAAAAACATAAGGATTATCCCTTATGTTAGCAAAACGCTGAATTAATTCTTGAGTTTGCCTGCCAGCAGACGCCATATAATATCATACTAGCACAATACTTTATTTGGGCAAGAAAAAACGCTGGAGTTGAAAATCTCCAGTGGTTATGGTCATGGGTGAATGGTACTATTTTTTTATGGCCAAATCGTAGATTATTTCCTCTAATCTCTTTAAATTGCGCCGGGCGTCATCGCGCTTCTGGCGCAACAGACCATGCAGGTCCATTTGCAGCAAAACCCCAAATAGTTCTTCAGTGGCGTCGCGGTAGGCCTGGATGCGCTTAAAGTTGCCCTTGGATGCTTCCAAGGTGGCGGCCCGCACCAGCTCCCCGGTCAAATCAGCCAAAGCCCCGAGTTGCTCATCCGCGCTGACCGGAAAGGCCAGTTTTGTCGGCAAAGGCTTGTTCTGCAAGATATAATAAAGAAAAAGCGATTCCAGATATTCCTCAATCACGGCTTTTAAACTGCCTTCGTTTCGTAGATTAGACTTCCCCGCTTCTTTAATTAAAATTACCAGCTCCTTTTCTATGTTCCGCAATGATTCCAAAGCAGCTTTTTCCTCGCCGCGCTGCAGCTTAAAACCCGCGTGCTTGGCCTCCCGGCCCAAGCCGTGCGTGCGGCTGATAATCCGCGACCGAGCCCGGCCGCTCTCTTCCAAATCGTCTTTAAGTTTTTTGATTAGAGTTTTAGATATCATGCCAACTCCTTCAGGCGGTCATTGGAATACTGATGCACCACCGAGGCCACCAGCGTTTGATAAGGCAGTCCCCGCTCCATGGCCTTGACTTTAATCTTTTGCAAATCCCGCTCTGACAAACGGATATTAATGTTACGGGTCTTATTCAAAGTCGCTTGCGCAATTTGCTGATAACGTTTTTTCTCTTTCTCTAAATTCTTAACGCTCTTGAACTCACCCTTTTCATAGGCTTTGAGAATTTCTTCCTCTTCCTTGTCTAATTCGTAATATTTCATAACTTATGGCTTAATAATGTATTTTTTAGTGGCTTTACGACTGGGAATGATTGTTTTTAAAAATACTTTCTCGCTGGTTTCTACAAATGGAACCAAATACGCATATCCGCCGATATTAACGACATACATTCTCTGACCAGGATATTTTCGTTTATTAGGATGGGGTATTACGTCCAGTAAATCTTTTCCGGTTCCGATAATTTCGACAATTTGCTCAAAACCAACTTCTCTTAGCGCTTTTAAGGCTTCATTTTTTTCTTGGTTCCATTCATAATACTTCATATTGTTAGCTTATGACAATCAATACCTTTTGTCAAATACATGTATTAGTCTGTCAACGGGAAATAGAAATGTCACCTTTTGCGGGATTTAGAAATGTCACCCCTGTCGAAGTTGACGTTGGCAACGAAGAACCGTGCGCTGTGCCATCCGCCAAATCACTGCCGCCCGAAATTGCCAAGCGGCTGTATTGTATTTGGGACATCTAAGTCCGCCAGCAGACCGCGCCAACTGAACTGTTTTTTAATTTTGAAAAATCGCCACCGCTCTTTTGCAAGCCCTAGCCGACAAAACCCCGGGCAACGACTTTCAACGGCTCTGACTCTGAAGCCGTAACCGCAGAGTATTGCAAAACCACGTCTTTAGTATAAATAAATGTCCCCCGAACTGCAAGAGTCCGAGGGACAAGGATTCAAAGGGTCAGAAAGTTCACTGACCCAAGAATCACATTTGCGGAAGAACAAATAATATCGGGTGAAGATGTACCATCTTCTGCCTGTTATCAAAAAGATGGTGTGCTGTATTAACCATCTCTCCGAAAACATAAACCTCCTGTAAAAAACGAATTCCTTTTGACTTAAAAGGAAAATTCAGGCTGTACCTATATCGCCCCATCCATGTGCGCTTTTTGTATTTCTGAACAAAGCTAACAACCTGGCCCTGAGTAAAATAAACCTTGTCAAAATCAGCATCCTCGCCAAGTATGTCTCTAAATCCCACACCGTCTTTTTCGAGGTTATAAATATCGACCTGAATTTTCGGAGTGGGATCATTTACCTCATCAAAATCATGATTACAATCCATATTGATATAGGTAAACACATCGGTGGCTTGTTGGATTGTTTTATATCCGTCTGTCGCCTCGATGGTCAATGTCTCGCCGCCGGAGATGAGGCGGAGAACGGGCTGCCCAAAAGTGAGAATGTGCCTCATGACAATCCTCCTTAATGTATTGGCGTATACTCGCCAGCACCCAATGTGCCGACAAATACTCGCCGGTATGATAAAGATCATCTATCCGTGAACAGTCACGGCGCTTTCTCATCTCTCGGCTTTGAGATGAGTTTTGTATGGTATTATAGTTGGTGTGTTTTGTCAATATTGCGCTCTAACCATATTTAGTATATAATGGTAATATACAAAAAATTAAAGGTATGATGAAAATATTACGCTATACCGGCTTTGATTGGGATAAGGGAAATCTGGATAAAAACTGGCTAAAACACAAGGTTTCCAATGCGGAGTGCGAAGAAGTATTCTTCAACCAGCCGCTTCTGATAATAAAAGACGAGAAGCATTCACAAAAAGAAAAACGCTGCCACGCCTTAGGAAAAACAGAATCCGGCAGATTGCTATTCATGTCATTCACTATCAGAAATAATACTATTAGAATAATCTCGGCTCGTGATATGAGTAAAAAAGAGCAAAAACAATATGAAAAACCGTAAATCAATCCCTAAATTCAAAAATGAAAATCAGGAACGTGATTTTTGGTCCAAGCACGATTCTTCCGAATACATTGACTGGAGCAAAGCCGATAAGGTAGTTTTACCAAATCTGAAACCAATAACCAAGGCCATCTCAATCCGGGTGCCTGAATCCCTTTTAAGCCGCATTAAAGCCGAGGCAAACCGGCAGGACGTTCCGTATCAATCTTTTGTTAAAGTACTTCTGGATAAAGAGATGAGTGAACTTGAAAAAGCATAAACATGTCTTTCTCCATCGGCATTGTCGGCCTGCCTAATGTGGGCAAATCAACCCTGTTCCGCGCTTTGACCAAAAAAGCCGTGCCCGCGGAAAATTTTCCTTTTTGCACCATTGACCCCAACGTGGGCGTTGTTGCCGTGCCTGACGAGCGGCTTCAAAAGCTCGCTGAAATATCCAAGCCGGAAAAAATCATACCCACCGCCATTGAATTTGTGGACATTGCCGGTTTGGTCAAGAACGCGCATAAAGGCGAAGGCTTGGGCAACCAATTTTTGGCCCGCATCCGCGAAGTGGACGCCATTGCCCACGTGGTGCGCGACTTTAAGGACGAAAACGTCATCCATATTGAGAACCGAATTGACCCAGAGGCTGATGAGCAAACCATCAATCTGGAACTAGTTATGGCTGACCTCTCCACAATTGAAAAGAAAATCAAAGAAGCTCAAAGCGCGGCTAAAGGCCATGATAAACAAGCCGAGCTTGCTTTAAGCGTCTATCAAAAAATTAAAGCCAAGCTCAATGTTGGCGCGCCGGCTCGTGAAGTAATTCTGTCTGAAGAGGAAAAAGCCGCTACCCGCGATACCCAGCTCTTAACAGCCAAGCCCATACTGACTGTGCTTAATATAGCGGAAAAAGATATTGGACACGAAGAAGACGCCAGCCAGAGGCTCCATCCAGAGGTTGGTCCGGTCGGCCTCTGGCCGAAAATTATTGTTTCCGCCAAGATTGAATCCGAACTCTCGGAACTGCCGGATGACGAAGCCCGGGCCATGCTGAAAGAACTCGGGCTCTCGCAATCCGGGTTGGACAAATTGATTGTCGCTTCTTACAAACTTTTGGATTTGATTACTTTCCTGACTTCTGGTCCTAAAGAAACCCGGGCCTGGACAGTTAAGCGCGGCGCCAAAGCCCCCCAAGCCGCCGGCGTTATCCACACTGATTTTGAAAAAGGATTCATTCGGGCCGAGATTATTTCATATCAAGACTTTATAGATTGCAATGGCGAGGCTGGAGCGCGCGAAAAAGGCAAACTGCGAACCGAGGGAAAAGACTATGAAATGAAAGATGGGGATGTTTGCCACTTTTTATTTAATTAAAAGTTCGCTAGAATAACAGGGAATTCATCCTCTGTCGGTCTTTTTTAAGATCAAAATCTCCCGCCAGACGTACTGGCCTTGCCGGCCGTATAATAATGTATTGCGCCGGGAGAGTGGAAAATCTTTTTCAAAACTTTCCGGATACGGCGCCTCGGCCTGCCAGCCCAGCTGTTCAAGCTCATCAAACGCCGGAATGAACAAATCAAATTTCTTAAAATACGGCCAAGCCAGAACCGCTTGGCCAGCGTCTTTTAAAATTGGCTGGAGCGCGTGGAGAGCGGCCAAATAAAAATCATTCAGGCTTGAGACAATGCTCTTAATCTTGCCTTCAGATTCTTTGCCAGAAAGCGGGGGGCCTAAATCAAATTCGCTGACAATGGCGTCAACAGAGTTTTTAGACAATATATTTCCCAGCTGGCGGACATCGCATTTTTCTATATGGACATTGCTCGTCATCCCGAGCGAAGCAAAGCGGAGTCGAGGGATCCCTTGGACAACCGATGAGATCCCTCCACTTCGTCCGCCTTCGCTAAAGCTACGGCGGACTTCGGTCGGGATGACGTATTTTATTTCAGAATGACGATTTAACAACCATTCCAAATTCTTTTTGCTGTCAGCAATGGCTCGGGCTTCAATATCCGTGCCAATGACGTTGCATCCCAGAAGCAGAGACTCCTGTAAAACCGTGCCTGAACCGCAAAAGGGATCTAATATCTTTAAACCGCGATTGCCGCGACTGGCAATATTCACCATGGCCTTGGCCAGTTTAGGCGGCAACATGCCAGAACGAGAATCGCGAGCCGGGCGGCCGTAATCGCGCTCTGAATATTCTTCAAACGGCTGAACCGCGAGCGTCTGGCCAATTAAAAATTCATCCTTGGCCTTTAATAGACATAATTCAACACCTTTATCTAATAATCTATTCTTCACCACATCCGCGGACGATAAATTGCCGCTTCTTGATTCAACCAGCCGCACCGACGCGCCAGATTGTTTTAATATTTTTTTAACCTCTAAGCCAAGCCTCTTTAGATTCCCCTCTCCCTTCAAGGGAGAGGGTAGGGTGAGGGTCTGGAGGGACGTGGAAAACCCGTAGAAGCTCAACCCAAAATTAAACTTGCCTTCTTTTTTTAAATGCAACTCTAAAATAGAAGCCAAAATCTCGGCTGACAAACTCGGCGCTGTTTTAACAATTAAACCGGACTTAACTACCCCGGCCAAAATATCCGGCGCAGTATGGCCAAATTCTGGGTCGTCAACCAAAACCGCCTCGCGGTTGGCAACAGAAATTTTTTGGCTAGTTTGGCCAAGATGCTGGTACAGTTCAGCGAAAGAAACGCTTGGCTCGCGGCCAAAGATTAAAAACGAATGGTTCATAAACAAAAAGCACGGCTAAAGATGAATTTAACCGTATAATTCGGAGTGGGTGCCAATCTTCGTAAAAATCACAGTTTCTCCATCTTCATCTTCTCGAAATATTGCCCGATAATCACCAGTAATGTTAATGCTCCTGGAGTCCAAGAAAACTCTTTCAACCGAATGATTATTCAACAAAGGATGAAATTTATCGTGTAAAAACAGATCAGCTCTTTCAAAAAACTGATCTCTTGTTTTTGGAGGTAATTTCTTAAATTTCTTCTTGAAACTCCGATGCAAAATTACTTCCATTACGTTTTTTATTTATTCAAATAATCCTTGATTTCTTGGATGGTCTTAAATCGGGGAGAAAGATTCTTGCCTTCCTTAATATCCTTGGAAATCTCAATAAGTTCACGACGGGTCTTATCGTTAAACACCTCTTGACCCGCTAAATCAACGTTAAACTGACCGCACACATAGGCGTTGGCAGCAAATTCAAAAATAGAAGCAAAAGGTACTCCTTCTTGCCGCGCCTTTTTCATGACCCGTTCTTTCAGTTTTTTGTCAATTGTGAAGATAACTTGAGTAGTCATGTATATATGCTAGATAACTTAAAGATATATGTCAATAAAAGTCCCCCGAACTGCAAAAGTCCGAGGGACAAGGATTTTAAAGGGGCTAGATGAATACCTAATTACGCCACTTTTATAACTTTTGTCAAGATTGTATAAAATAAAATATTCTGATAGATTAAATAAGTAATTAATCACCCTCTTCTCGCCTCGTCGGCGAGTCCAATAACTCTATAAAGAGGGAACAAGGAGAGTCAACAAATGACAAAATCATACGAACTGTGCGCTCTGTTTGCCGGCACGGCCACTCCGATGGAGATTGACGAGATGGCCAAGCAAGTTGAAGCCCTGATCACTGCCTCTGGGGCGGAAATAAAGTTCAGCCACAACTTGGGCCGCAAAAAACTGGCCTACAAAATTGCCGGCAACACCCATGGCGAATACCGCTCTTGGCTTTTTACGGCGGACACGGCCAATATTCCCAGCCTCAACGCCAAACTGCGGCTGGCTAATTTTGTGGCGCGCCATTTAATCACCCAGATTGAGGAAAAAACGATTGCCAAGCGCGTCCAGAAAGCCGCCGAGGCCCGCTTGCCCAAGCGCGCCATTGCCGAAGAGCCGGTTGTTGAAGCCGAGGTGAAAGAGGTGGAAATAAAAAGCCCGGCCTTTGAACCAACAGAAGCGCCCCGGGTGGTTGAGCCGGAAATTCCGGCCCGGCCAGTCAAAGAAAAAACCAAAGCCAGCCTTGAGGACTTGGATAAAAAACTTGATGAAATACTGGAGAATGATACAATATAAACACCATAAACACCCGCGAATCTACAAATCAGCTACAAATTTACGAATGCAAACAAAACAAACTTCGTGAAAATTCGTAAATTTGTAAAAGATTCGTTGATTCGCCGGAAAAATAACAGAATCAAAATTCAAGGGATAATAAATTAAATTACAGTTTCAATTAAAAACTAAGTAAAAAAATATGGACCTCAATAAAGTCATGCTTATTGGCCGCCTAACCCAGGACCCGGAAGTGCGCACCACGCCTAATGGCACGCCGGTTGTGAATTTCGGTTTAGCCACTGGCCGGGTTTGGACCGACCAAGCCGGACAAAAACAAGAAAAAACCGAGTTCTCAAACATTGTCGCCTGGCGGCGCCTGGCTGAAATCTGCGGCCAATACCTGCGCAAGGGTTCAAAAATCTATTTGGAAGGCCGGCTGGAAACGCGGACTTGGGATGACCAGAGC
>MHKO01000047.1:5390-13218 GCA_001818435.1 Candidatus Komeilibacteria bacterium RIFCSPLOWO2_02_FULL_48_11 | reverse complement strand
AGGTGATTGCCGAGAACATGATTATGCTTGACCGCAAAAGTGATTCGGTCAACCCCCGGCCGGCTTATGAGCCGCCTTTGCCAGAAGAGCCAGTAGCCAGTCCTTCGGCCACTGTCAGCACTGAAGAGGAAATTAACGTTGAGGATATTCCGTTCTAACTCTCTAACTATTATGATGAAAGCTAAAGTAAAAAACTGCTATATCTGCAAGAACAACATTACCGACATTGATTATAAAGATACGGATTTGCTAAAGCGCTTCCTGTCCGCTTATGGCAAGATTGTGCCCAAAAAGAGAAGCGGCGCGTGCACTAAGCACCAGCGCCCGGTTACGGCCGCCATCAAGCAGGCGCGCATCATGGGCTTTTTGCCGTTTGTCGTAGAATAGAAGCGGATAGACGCGGATGGCGACGCTGATTTACGCGAAATTTTAAAACACGCTCCAAAAATTTCCGGAGCGTGTTTTGTTTCTGCGTAAATCCGCGTCTATCTGCTTATACCTCCTTCTCTTTCTTAAACTTCTCCCAAGCCTCCTGCCTAATCTTTTCCATCAGCTCAATATTGGTGGCTAAATACATTCTAGCGTTCTCGCGGCCCACGCCCAGCCGCTCTTCGCCATAGCTGTAGCTGTTGCCGCTTTTGGCAATCACTCCCATCTCGGAACCAATGTCTATCAAATCGCCGCTTCTGGAAATCCCTTCATTGTACATAATGTCAAACTCGCAAGTTTGGAACGGCGCGGCCACTTTGTTTTTGACGATTTTAGCTTTAACGCGATTGCCGATAATCTTATCGCCTTTTTTAATCTGCGCCGCCCGGCGCACTTCAATGCGCACTGAGCTGTAAAACTTCAAAGCATTGCCCCCGGGAGTAACCTCGGGATTGCCGAACACAATGCCAATCTTGTACCTAATCTGGTTGATGAAAATGACTATGGTGCGGCTTTTGCCCACAATGGCCGTGAGCTTGCGCAGAGCCTGCGACATCAGCCTGGCCTGCAAGCCCATGTGCACGTCGCCCATTTCGCCTTCAATTTCGGCCTTGGGAGTAAGGGCGGCCACGCTGTCCACCACTATCACGTCCACGGCCCCGGAACGGACCAGAGTTTCCACAATATCAAGAGCCTGCTCGCCATTGTCAGGCTGGGAAATCAGCAAATCATCAACTTTAACCCCTATCTTGCGGGCATAGTCCGGGTCCAAAGCGTGCTCGGCGTCCACAAAAGCGGCCACCCCGCCGGTTTTTTGCACTTCAGCGATAATGTGCTGGGCCAGGGTGGTTTTGCCCGAAGCCTCGGGCCCGAAAATCTCAATCACCCGGCTGCGCGGCACCCCGCCCACGCCTAAAGCGATGTCTAAAGAAAGACAGCCGGTGGAAATAATGTCCACGTCAACTGACTGCGCTTCGCCGAAGCGCATGATGATTCCCTCCCCAAAACGGTCTTTTATCTGCCGTACCGCCTCCTCGATAACAGCGTTTTTCTCCTTGATGCTCGCTTTATCTGGCATAGATTCTAAACTTACTTTTTAATTGGGGCTGGCCATGGGGCCATAAAATAAGGTACGGGAAACGCTCTCCCCGGCCACGGCGGCTCCGGTTCGTATGGTGCGATAGAGAGTGGCTATCCGACCGCGCTTATCTTGAGCCGTAATCTTTAATAAGGATAATCCCGGGGAAAGATTGAAAGTTTCGTTAAAACTGCCCTGCTCATCAAGCCGAATTTCTTTATTATTAACAAACACCTTGCTCCCGGGCTCGGTTTGGCCCGACAAAACCACCAGCGAACCGGTTGATTCATAATAAACGGCCGGAGAAAAAACTTCAAGTTTTGGGGGGAGCATTAAGGCGCGGCTTAATATTAAGGCATAGACTAGCGCCCCGGCGGCGGCCATGGAAAAAGCGGTTTTGAACACTGTGGCTACCTTGGGCCAGTGCCGGATTGGCTCTTTTTTAGCGGCTTTGGGCGTGTAGCGCTCCCGTTCAATTACGTAGCGGCTCACTATCTCGGCCGCGTCCAGCCGCAAAAAACGGGCATAAGTTTTTACAAACTCCAAAGTGTAAATGTCGCCCGGCAGCTCGCCATACTGCCCGGTTTCAATGGCCTGCAAATAATAAGTTTTAATGCCAATCCGGCGCGCCACCTCGGTCAACAATAAATTATTTCCGGCCCTCACTTTAGCCAGCCGTTCGCCGGTGGTTTGGGTGGTCAAAATTGGTTTGGATATAAATCTGGTCATGAATATTAATTTGTATTCGCTCTCTGTTTTTTAATAAATTCCAAAATTCTAATGTATGTCATCTCGAGCCTCGGCATAATCAGTCTTAAACACAAGGAACGTCTGTCTGATATTAAGATGTTAATTGTCTCGTGCTAGGCGAGGCGAGGAGATCCCCTGGCAATCGCGATTAACATGGGATCCTCTCCGCCTTCGCCAGAGGCTACGGCGGACAGGTCGCCCCGCCACTACATTATAAAGTTTGGGGTTGCAAGCCCTCCGAAGCTTTAGCGTAGGAGGGCTCGGGATGACAGGGTTTTCAGTATCACTTGTCAATTGTTTCTTCTTCATTGATGTCAACAAAATTATCGCCAGTATTATTATCGCTATCCGCGCCAGCCACCAAGATGTCGCGCGGTTTGGCTCCGTCAGCCGGGCCGATTACGCCCTCAGCCTCCATAATGTCCAAAAGACGCGCGGCCCGGGCATAGCCAATGCGCAGACGGCGCTGCAGGAGCGAGGCCGAAGCCTTGCCGGCCCGCACCACTTCCTCCCGGGCATCATCATATAAATTATCTTCAAAACCGCCAAAGCCATCTTCAGAACGGGCCCTTTGGGCGCGCTCCACTATTTCATCTTGATATTCCACCGCGCCTTGGTCGCGCAAAAAATTAGTCACCTGCTCAATTTCGCTATCTTCCAAAAAAGCGCCTTGCAACCGGCGGGGCTTGCCCAAATCAGGGGATAAAAACAGCATGTCCCCGCGGCCCAAAAGCTTTTCCGCCCCAGCCATGTCAATAATGGTGCGGGAATCTATTTGCGAGGGCACGGAAAAAGCGACGCGCGACGGCACGTTGGCTTTAATCAAGCCGGTCAGCACATTCACCGAAGGCCGCTGGGTGGCCAAAATCAAATGAACGCCCACGGCCCGGGCCATCTGGGCCAAACGGACAATGGCGCCCTCAACCTCAAAGGCGGCCATAGACATTAGATCCGCCAGCTCATCAATGATAAAAATAATATACGGCAAGGAATCATTTTTATTGGCCGCGTTGTAAGCAGCCAAATTGCGCTTGCCGCGCTCGGAAAGCAGAATATAGCGCCGCTCCATTTCCCCCACCACCCATTTTAAGGCATTGACGGTTTTTTTAACGTCCGTGATCACCGGGGTTAAGAGATAAGGGATGTCGTTGTACATGGTAAGTTCAACTTTCTTCGGGTCAACTAAAACCAGTTTTAAATCATCCGGCGAATTCTGATACATCAAGCTGACGATAATGGAATTTATCATCACGCTTTTGCCTGAACCAGTGGAGCCGGCAATCAACAGGTGCGGCATTTTTTCCAAATCCACCACCCAGGACCGGCCGGACACGTCTTTGCCCAAACATAAAGAAAGGTTGGATTTTCGGTCCTTGAACGCCTGGGAAGTTAAAATGTCTTTAAGTTTTACTTTGGCTGTGGCCCGGTTGGGCACTTCCACGCCCACCAAAGACTTGCCTGGAATCGGCGCTTCAATTCGCAAGGGGTGGGCGGCCAAAGCCAGAGACAAATCATTGGCCAGAGCCGTAATGCGCGCCAGCTTAATGCCTTCAGCCGGCTTTAGAGTATATTGGGTAATGGTCGGGCCCACAAAAATCTCGCCCATCTCCACCGCGATGTCAAAGTTGGCCAAAGTCTTGGCAATTTTTTCTTTAGTGGCCTCAATGTCGTCAGCCGAGGGCTTGTCTTTGCCGCTGGAAAGCAAATCAAGCGGAATTTTAATTTGGCGCTTGATTTTTAATGGCTTGACGATTGGCTCCAGCTCTTCGGCCAAACCGTCCAACTCAACGCTCCCGGCCGCTTCCGGCTCTGCTGGCGATTCTGCCGCGGCTGGTTCGTCTTCCGATGAAGCATATTGTTTTTTATAACGCCAGACATTTAATTTTTCCCATAATCGGGCCAGCCAACCCTGGCTCTCCACCTGATCTAAAATAACCTCTTCTTCCTCGGCGCCGCTCTCTTCAGTTTCATCCTGATCCGGACGCTTAAAAATCAAAGTACCCATTGAAAGCAAGCCGCCGACAATAAACAGGCCCAATAGAAAAACCCAGCCGCCCCAATAGCTGGCTACCCTGGCAAAAGGTTCGGCGAGAGCATAGCCCAAATACCCGCCGCCCTGGCCCTGGGCCACGGCGGCCAATGCGTCCGGAAATGAAGGCGCGTGATGAAGAATTCCCAAGAAGCCCGCGAAGAGCAAAATTAAACCAGCCACTTGGACGCGGTTGACCCAATAGCGCACTCCGCGCAGCAGCAAAAATCCCAAAGCAATCAAAAGCACCGGAAACACGGCCGCGCCCCAGCCAAAAGCCATAGTAAAGCTGGTTTTAATGTATCCGCCCAAAGGCCCGGCCAGCTCAAAAAAAGCCAATAAACCCAAAAGAGCCAAAGCAAAAAGCGCGGTTACCACAATGGCGATTTTAACTTCCGGCGAAATTATGCGTTCAGCCCCGGCCCCTGATTTTGACTCCCGACGCCGGCGCTGGCGCTGGTAGGCGCGCTGATAGGCCCGTTGTTTTTGTTTGCTGGAAAAAGGCATAATAATTTAGTTCTTTGAGACTTAATTATACCAGATTTCAGGCAAAATTAAAAAGATTATCAGATAAAAAAAGCGGCCGAGATTGTCACCCCGGCCGTTTCTGATGTTGATTCCGCGCGTTTCTCCTAGATGCGGTAGTTGCCATCCATGCAGGCAAAGCAGTAATCCCGTGGGTTCGGAACCAAGCCCTTCAAGCCCTCCATGGGCATGAATGCCAAACTGTCCACGCCCGCCAGAACCCGAATCTCCTCCACAGAGTGGTTGGCCGCGGCAAGTTCGCGAGGATCCGGAGTGTCAATGCCGTACCTGCAGGGGTGAGTGATGGGCGGCGTTGCAACCCGGGCGTGCACCTCTCGCGCGCCGCCGCGGCGCACGAGACGAACCACTTCCGGCAACGTGGTAAGCCGGACAATGGAATCCTCAATCAAGGTCACTGCCCGGCCCCACAGGAGCGCGAATACCGGCACAAACTTGCGGGCAACCGCGGATTCACGCAGTTTCTGGACCCCTTCCACGAACGTCCGGCCCACGTAGTGGCTCCGCAAAAGGCCTCGGACCGGAACCATTTCCCAAGCGGCGGCGTACCCGTCCGCGTGGAACAGCGCCGAGTCCGGAACTCCCACGACCGCATCGCCCAGAGAAGGACAAAGCACGCACAGCCTCCTGCCCGCCCGGATCCTAAACTCCCACACATGCTGGCCGAACACCTTACTCCCAGGGTTCGCATAATACAGGAGTTCAAAAATACACTGCGCCCGCTCGTGCGGGATTGGTTGGTCCGAAAGCCGCTCCTCATCGAAATAACGCGAGGAAATACCCTGCTTGCTGATAACCAGTATCTCGCCCGGCGCGACCTCGCGAACCGCGGCAATGCCCAGGGTATCGAACGAGATGGTTTCGGAAGAGAGAAACCAGCTCGCGCCTCGCCTGCCCAAAGCGAGCGGCCGGTTCCCCCATGGGTCACGCACCGCCACCATCATGTCATTCCACAGGAATATAAGCGAGTACGAACCGCGCAAACAGCGCACGGCGTCAAACACCCGGGCAAATACATCCTTTGCCGAAGAAAGACAGAAGAGGCGCAAAATCACCTCCGTGTCCAGCGAGGTTTTGAACCTGCCATGGGCCGCAAGCTCGCTCCGGAGTTCCGCGTGGTTGACAAGGTTGCCGTTGTGGGCAATTGCCATCTCCATGCTCTCAAACGACCCCATGATGGGCTGGGTGTTATCCAGCTTCGGGTCATCCTCGGTGGTGGCGTACCGGATGTGCCCGAACGCTACCCTGCCGTGGAGTCTCTCTAAATCGCCGGGATCGCGGAACACGTCCTGCACAATACCCGGGCCCGTCCTGCGGAACAGGTTGGTGCCGTCGCTTGAGACAATTCCGGCAAACTCCTTGGCCCGGTGCTGGATGCCGTGGAGACCCAAAAACACCACGTGTGCCGCGTGGTCGCAGTTAAACGCCCCAAATATGCCGCACATATGACCTCCTTTCACTGCAGTGACGAAAAGAACCAATTGCGTTTCTGTTTTATTCCACCACAACCACATCACCAAGGATTACTTTGTATCTTATATTTAGCATAAAAAAGCAGATATTTCAATAAGGTACTTTTTATGTGATGTTACTCCGTTGTTTTACCATCAAAATGCTCTTCTTGGGCTGCGGCTTCGGCTTTGGTGGCGCGCGCTATGCCATCTTGATGCTCGGGCGGGGAATAAAGAGTGTAGAGCTTCATGGGCTCGGTGCCGGTATTGATGATATTGTGCTTGGCTCCGGCTGGCACCAAAATGGCAAAACCATCGCTGATAGCGTGCTCTACCCCATCAAGCACAGCCTGGCCCTGTCCGGCCTCAACGCGCAAAAACTGATCCAGGGTATGCACTTCTTCGCCGATGTCTTCATTGGACTGCAAACTCATAATTACCAGCTGGATATTTTTAGCCGTGTAAAGCACGCGCCGAAAATCAGTGCCCGCGATTGACGCTTGTTCAATATTGCCTACGTATCCTTTCATAGACTATCTCCTTTTAAATTAAAAGTTTAGATAAATTCAATGCCAGTACTAATGGCAGACAACAAACGTTATTTTAACAGATCGTCAAGCTCGCGCGAGAGCAGAGCGGACTTATTAAGCACAATTTGTTCTTTCTGATTCAACTTATCCGCCGTCATTCTGACGACTTTGGTGGTAATGGAATCGCCGAGCATTATCCGATTTATTTTTTTAAGATATTTTTCCGTTTTTTCGTAAAACAGCGAGACATACTGCTTGAGTTTATCGCTCAATCCATCCTTCTTGTCGCTTTCTACCAACGCCATAATTTTCTCATTTATTTTCGTTGGCAGATCGCCTTCTCTAAAAAGAATCCAATATTCGCTTAATCGACAGGTGATGCGGGCCACCCCGCCATCTTCCGTGTTATACCAATACGAAAATAAATACGTGTCGGTATAAAAATCCAGACGTACCCTAATATGTTCAAGAGTTGTCAGGGTATGAATTTTATATTCCTCCACCAGCCGCAGATAACTCTCCAGCCAGTTTTTGAGCCAATTTTCAATATAGGTTCGATCAATAAAAAGGGGGATAAGATCCTGTTTAAGATTTTCGTTATTTACTTTATTCATCTGAAACGTAAGCTTGTCAAAAAGCGCCCGCGGATTAGTGACGTCAATCCCTTTGGCCGCAAGATAATCAAAATCCGGCACTGTCTTTTTATTCATGTACCACAAAAGATCATAGATGTCGCGCCCTTTCTCTTTATACACGGCTTCACCCACGCCGCGTCGGCCGCGCAAAAAAATCGCCGCGATTTTACTAGCCATAAGCGCAGCCATATTGTACGTCACAATCACAAACGAAAACTGGTCTCGGTTGATAGGCCGACGTTCAACCACGGTCTTTGAAGCCGCGAAGTGATTAAGGTCAATTTTTACATGCACCTGCTGTGAAGGATGCTTGAGGCCCAACGCGTCACTAATGTAAAATTTGAGAAGCAATCCTCGTCCGGTGACCGTCTTGATAGCGAGGA
>MHKO01000047.1:5081-5350 GCA_001818435.1 Candidatus Komeilibacteria bacterium RIFCSPLOWO2_02_FULL_48_11 | reverse complement strand
ATCGGAATCAGCTCCGTAATTGCTCGCAAAATATTCTTCAATCTCTTTTTTCAGCCCATCCAAAAATTTCTCGGTTATGGCGTGAGAAACCTCAAAATCCAAATCAACCGACAGGCGGTCAAGTCCATGAATGATGCGAAGCGCGGAACCGCCATACATAATCCAGGCGCTGTATTCCGGATGGTGGTAAATAAAATTAAGCACGTAAAACTGTAGCTCTTCTTTAAGCGCATTGCGGCGCGTTTCCGCGTCAACCTCTCCATACGACG
>MHKO01000047.1:0-5075 GCA_001818435.1 Candidatus Komeilibacteria bacterium RIFCSPLOWO2_02_FULL_48_11 | reverse complement strand
CGTCAAGTTTTCTTTTTAAAACAACCAGAATTTGTTCGCTCATATAGAGAGATGTTTTTTAATCATGGCGTAAAATTTGGACTGTTCATCTTTGTCCATTTCATCAAAATCTATCCGCCAGGCCTCAATCAACGGCTTGATGTCTTTCAATCGAACGCCGCGGAACTGATGAGTTTTAAAATAGAGCGCGTCAAACAAGGCCTTGACCGGCGTGGCGATAAAAAAATCAAACTTTCCTTTAACCAAAGAAAAATCCGAAAATAATTCTTTCTTTATTGACTGATAAGCAAAGCTGCCGGCTTTAGTCTGATAGCTCATCGTAACTTTTGGCGTCACTGACGTAATAGCGCGTATGGCTTCAGTGGCCAGATTGTAATACTGAAGCGCTGTCCAGGAACTGACGTATGAAGGTGAGCGCAGTATGTTGGCCAGATAAAACGCGTAGGAAATTTCACTCCGATTTTTATCAAAAAAATCAGCCGACGTATAAAGCCCGTTTTTGAGCCGCAAAATTTCTTTGTTTTTCAAAAAACGGCTGATATAGGTATCAATCGTAGCATCTTTAAGCCCAAGCTGTTTTCCAAGCTGAAAAATGGCATTTTTACTGAAATAAGGCAAAAATTTAAGCTGTTCTATTAGGTTTTTTGCACTTTTCATAATTATGACACTATTGTATCAAAACTGAAATACTGTGTCAAGAACGTTAAATCAACCGCCGATGCGCCAGTTGCCGCGGCTCCCGGGATGCGATATAATGTAAATCACTATGCTACCGGAAACCCAAACAACCGAGCGCAGCCGAGCGCTCCTGGCAGCCAGCGCGGCTCTGGCCTTGTTTTGGGTTGTCTTTTTATGGGGCTGGTGGCAAGACGGACCTTACGCGCTTGGAGCGAACATGAGCCTGTTTTTGATTGCTCTCCTTGCCGCCGGCGTGCGGATCGGGTTGCAAGAACGGAAGTTTTTCTCAGCCAAAAACCTGGCCTGGATTATGCCTTTGCTTTTGATTGGCGCCAGCTACGCGCTCTATGACAATCCGTTCATCAAAATAGTCAACCTATTCGCGATTCCGGTTTTTGCTATGATATTTCTGACTTACGCGGCTCATCCCCGGGCCGCTTCTTTCCAGTGGGGCGCAAAATTCGTTGTTCAAGTGATTGAACGCTGGGCCTGGATTTTAGGCCTAATACCCAAAAGCGCGCTCTGCCTTATCACGGCCTTGTCTCCAAGGGAGAATGACAAATGGCGCGCTGGAAAGCGCGCGGCCCTGGGCCTAATCCTATTGGCTGTTATTGGAACGATTATTGTGGCGCCTCTCCTTGGCTCGGCTGACCCAACGTTCGGCTCCATAGTATCCGCGTTCTACGACTGGCTCGGCCAATTTATAGACCCTGAACTGGCCGGACGGATTTTTGTCTTTGTGATTCTGCTTATCGGAATTCTCTCGCTCTTCTTTTCTTTGCGCCAGAGCCGGGCCGGCAGTGATGATGACGGCGTTCCGCGCCAGACTGATTCGCTCATTGCCGGCATTGTTCTGGCTGGCATCCTGGGGTTGTATGTGATTTTCCTGTGGCTGCAGATAAACCGCCTCTGGGTGAATCAACTGCCAATTGATTTTAAGACAACCGAGAGCCTGGTAAAAAGCGGCTTCTGGCAGTTGTTTGTTTTGACAATTCTGAACATTGCGTTCTTTTTCGCCTGCTATCGTCGGACTAATAAGCCGGTCCAGCGCCTTCTGCTCGGCTTCGCAACCGCCTCTCTGCTCCTGCTAGGGAGCGCGGCCTGGCGCCTGGTCTTGTACGTGTTTGGCTACGGGTTCAGCTATGAAAAATTCTATGCCTCGTATACGGTTGTCTTCTGCGCCGTGTTGCTCATCTGGCTCATTGGCCGCATGTTTGCGAGCGCGCGCGCTAATCTGCTCAAGGCCGCGGTTTTCCTTTTGCTGTGGATGTACGCGGTTATCGCAATTGCTCCGGTTGAGCAGTTCGTGTTCCGCGCCAATTTGGCTTTGAGCGCGCGGCAAGATTCCCGCATCAACCGGTATGAAATGACCATGCTTTCCCCGGATGTACTGGGCCAGGTTGAAGAAACCTACAAAAAAAGCCCGCAATTGCTTGAGGGCTGGGACCAGTGGATTGCGGACAACAAGGAAATGGTTGCTAAAAAGGCGTGGTACGAAATGAATGTTATGAATCTTTTCTATCTGGCCAAATAACCAGACAGTCAAAGCCAAGGCAAGCTCTCTGGCTACAATCTACAAAAGTTTATCTATCTCGTCTTTTAGTTCTTTGAGCCCGGAAATAAAAAACCAGCCAACCGCAAACTTGGCGCTCTTGGCGACTTGTAATTCTATCTTTAGCTCATCGGAGAACTTCTGCTCCGGGGTCGTGATGATGTTGCGCGGCATTAGTGATTCAAATTATTTTACGCCAAAACTTAAAATTTTTTGCTCCAAAATCTTCTTGAAATCCCGCAGGTGCATTATATGGCTAGCGGGCAATAATTCCTTGAGTTCGTTTCTAAAATTATAGCCGGCTTCCGTCAATAGCTTAAGCGTCTTTGCCAAATTGTCTTTATCTTTTACCAGCGGATAATTACCCGAGAGCAGGAAAAAATAATCGTAAAAATCCCTCGGCTTATGGCGATTCATGAGCGCGTCAAGCTTGCCTTGAATAAATACTTTCGTAGGCAGACATACTAGAGTGTATGCTTGTATATAATCATTTTCAATGAATTGTCTAACACCGGTAATGCGTTTGCCGTTTCGCAAAGAAACTTCAAAATAGATTTCTATTATCTCGCCGTAAACATCAAATTCCATTATGCCGAGATACCCGCCGGTTGTATGCTTGCCCTCTTTAATCCCCACATGAATACCGGTTTTTTCCATATTCGCCAAAGTATTGGTGAAAAGCTCTTCAATTTCGGATTGGATAACTTTAACCCCGGTAAAATCAAGGTCTTCGGAATAGCGGGGGCTATGAAAGACAATCCGCAAAGCGGTGCCGCCCTTAAAGAGCAATCTTTCTGATCCCGGCTGTTGATACAGATAAGACAAAAACAAATGCTGGCAGTATTCTCTGGCCACATTTACAAGTTTTGTTTGCGCCTGCTTAGTAAATTGTTCGAGGTTTACGCGAGTCAGCATAGATTTGGCTGATAAGTTTTAACATGTTCGGCCGTTTAAACAGTTTAGCGTATTCAATGAGTTTTTGCTTATTGATATTCTTTAATTTCAAGCGGTCATTAAGCGATACCTTTTTAAGGTCGACAAAATATAAATAGTCCGCCAAGGCCTTTTCCGGTTCCGCAAACAGCGCTTTATATCTATCAATCTCTTGTAACTGATACCCGGTGAATGCCTCGGTTTTAATATGTTGATAGGTAAAATTGCCTATTGGGGTTGTGAATTCCCGAGTTGCTTTTGTGGTGATGGAAGTATTGCCGTACACTACCTCGGGAATAATTTTATAATGCGACAGGGCAGTTTCCAGAGACACATACGACGGTTGATATAATTGGTTGGAGATAAAAGAATAATCGTGATGGCTGTCTTTGATGGCGTAAAAGTTGTTGCGCAATTTTATAAATAAGCCGCTTTTCGCGTTGTTTAAGATAAACATGGAAGCGGCTTTTTTTGATACGCCAAAAACACCTTGAAATTCCCGTGGCGTAAACACCACCAGCCCCAAGGTTTTCAGCTTTTCTTCCACTTCTCTGCTTTGTAATTTTTTGGTCATATTCGTACAAACTATCCGTTTCAGTTTTTCTACAATATGGTAGAAAAACTGAAACGGCTAATAACGCTATTTTAGCACCTTTTAAGAAACATCGCAAAATCTGGCTAATTTCGGATACTGCCGGGCATACCAGGTTTCCAGGCCAAGGGTGAATGCCCTTTGCCTAAAGCGCCTTATGGTATTTTCCTTTTTCTTAGTTTTCGTCTTCTTGCATATCTGAAGTTTTTGCGTAATGAAATGAAGTAAAAATTTTAGATAGGCAACATTGCCACATTTTGATAGTTCCGCCGCCACATACAGTTCACCGGCATGTCCGCCTAATTTTTTAATCCATTGGGGAGTTTTCATATTATTTACAGGACTTACGCACCTTGAAAAAATAGCATAGATACAATGTTATCCGCAGTATTGAAGTCAAAACTGCAAGCCCGCTTGATTTGGTAAAAACTTCTCTTTTGGATGAGACTCTCCTTTTCCAGCGCGACATACGCCATCAGACAAAGATGGAAATGCGCCATCTGCGATTCCAGTTTTCGAGCCTGGCATTCGTCCAGACCGAGCTTGTCGTGCAAGGCTCGAAAGACGGTTTCAATCTCCCAACGGCTCTGGTAGGCGGAGAGCAATTCCTGTTTGGACAAGGACAGATTGTTGGAAGCGAAGTATTTGGCGCCGTGTCTGACAACCAATGCTTTGATGCCGCCACTAAGCGTTCCTTGTTCCATCCAGTAGGGATGGCGATGAAATTCTCTCACTGGAATGTTGTTAAGTTTTCTGTTCTTCTTGAGCCGCGCGACGAATGTCCAACGGTAGGCCGCCACCCTTTTCATTAGTTCCGCGGCCGTATACCAGGAGTCAAAAACCACGAATTTTGGCTTGATTCCCAGCTTTTTGGCATAGGCCAGAAGTTCAAGAGCTAAATCAATCTTCGTTTTTCCGCTCTGTTTCTGGTATACTCTAATGGCAAGAGGGATAGTTATCTTGCCGTTCGACCAGGCGAGCATTACCAGATTGAGGCCAAGAATGCTTTTCTTGATTTTGCTGTCAAATATCCAGGCCACGTTCTCGATCGTTCTGGCGAACTGCTTGGAGATGACCGTGTCGTCAATCATCAGATACCCGCCTTGCAGTCTGCCAAAGGTTCTCAGGAGAAAGTTTTGCAGGAGTGTTTGCCAACAAAACTTTTTTCCATTGAGAACCCTTGCTAGGCTATCATGGCTGCACGGCGAATACCTTGACAGGGACACGCAGCTGGCATTCTCAAAAGAGCACATCAATCCTTTGATGTAATGGATAACATCTTTAGGCAAAGACATAGTTTTTGTTTTTATTTTATGTTTT
>MHKO01000046.1 GCA_001818435.1 Candidatus Komeilibacteria bacterium RIFCSPLOWO2_02_FULL_48_11 | reverse complement strand
CATCTCATAGAGAAAGAGGGAATAGGCAGGAAGAAGAACCAGAAAATCACGTGTTAACCGTTTCAGAAATGGCGTTGTCTATAGATAGAGAATATGTTGGAGAAATTGGTAATCCCAGCTATCAAGACAAGGCAGGGATGTTTATCTATGACCCTGAAGCAGGGGTGATTATAGAAGGCCAGCGTGATACCGTGGAGCTTGAATCTTCTGATTTTGTAAGGCTTCCGCATGATGTTGGGCATGTTATTTTTCGGAGGTTACTGGGCGATAAAAAACGGTCGCTCTCCGGCAGCGAGTTCGAGGCAAAGCGGTATGAGTTATTTGAGCAGCTGCGCGCCAAAATGGGCAAGATTCAAGCCATTGCTAAATTATTCGGCGTTGATATGAGCGACCCAGATGCTCGATTTAGTGACGCGTTGCTGGCCGCCTGTTCTCGCCAGAAGCATGAATTTGGAGATTAGGATTGGAGATTAGGATTTGACAAAACATCATACAATGATACAATTGTATTACTATGCCTACGACATTTATTACCACAAACGTGCGATTACCTATTATTCTTCATAAAGCGTTAAAGCGTAGAGCTTTAGAGGAAGACAAGAGCCTGGCAGAACTAATCCGTAATACATTGAATGTGCATTATACGCATGCTGATTCCGCCCAGCGCAAGAAAATTGGCATTATGGTTGACGGCAAGAAAATTACAACATTTTCTGATTTAGAAAAACTTGCCGGACCTCTGGGCGGAGACCTATCCAGTAATATTGATGCTATCGTGTATGGAGAGCATAGCAATTGATTCTAATGTTATTATTTCGTTTTTGGATACTCAAGACGCAAAGCATGCGGTAGCGGTTGAACTGGCTCGCTACATTCAATCTCGCTACGGCGGGATTGTTATCGTTAACGTAATTTTATATGAGGTGTTAACTATTTTGAGCATGAAGGGGCACAAAAAGAGGGCTGTCGGGTTTTATAATGAGATATGTGCTGATAAGGCGGTACAATTAGTTTACAGTGATGAGGCTATTGAACGCGCTGCCATGGAGCATTTTTACGGAGCTGAAACTAAAAATATCAGTTTTGCGGATTGCGCGCTCATAGCGTCTGCTGAATTTTTTGGTGCGGACGCGATTGCCAGTTTTGACTTGCATCTGAAACGATATTCAAGAATCGTACCTGTTCTTGATGGAGCTGGTAATTAAAATAAACTAGCCAATAAAAAATTCAATAAATGAAATACATAAAATTATTCCATGAACTCTCCATCAAAGACATCCCTCTCGTGGGCGGCAAGAATGCCAGTTTAGGGGAGATGGTCCAAAAACTTGGCAAGAAGATGCGGATTCCTGACGGATTCGCGGTGACGGCCGCGGGTTACCGGTATTTTTTGGAGTCATCCGGCATCAACGAGGCGATTCATAAAGAACTTAAAGGCCTGGATACCAAAAATATGCGGCAATTAGCCAGTCGCGGCAAAAACATCCGCTCCGCGATTTTAGAGGCCGAGTTTCCGGAGGATTTGAATAAGGAGATTATTGAAGCGTACCGCAAGTTGTCAGCTAAGTATCGTCGTTCCTCCAACCCTCACCCTACCCTCTCCCTGGGAGGGAGAGGGGATATTTTGATTGATGTGGCGGTGCGGTCCTCGGCCACGGCTGAAGATTTGCCGGATGCTTCTTTTGCCGGACAGCAGGAAAGCTATTTGAATATCAGCGGGGAAGAGGAATTATTGCTCGCGGTCAAGCGCTGTATGGCCTCGCTGTTCACTGACCGCGCCATATCTTATCGAGTTGATAAGTCCGCCAAAGGCGGACCAGCCTCTGGCTGGCAGCACCAGAAAATTGCTCTCTCTGTGGGTGTCCAGAAAATGGTGCGCTCGGACCTGGCCACAGCCGGCGTGATGTTCACCATTGATACTGAATCCGGATTCAGGGATGCTATCTTAATAAACTCTTCTTACGGCCTGGGGGAACTGGTTGTCAAAGGCCAGGTGAGCCCGGATGAGTATTATGTTTTCAAGCCGCTTCTATCAAAGGGAGCCGGACTTAAGTCCGGCTCCAACTTCAAGCCCATTATTGAGCGGAAAATCGGAGCCAAGCAGGAAAAATTGGTTTACGCGGCCGGCGAAACCAATCCCACCAAACATGTGCCGGTTCCAGCCGAAGAAGCTCGCCGTCTTTCGTTGTCAGACAGCGAAGTTCTGGAACTGGCGCGCGCCGGCGTAATCATCGAGGAACATTACGGACGACCAATGGATATTGAATGGGCCAAAGACGGGCGCGACAAAAAACTCTATATTGTCCAGGCCCGGCCCGAAACAGTGCAGTCCCGGCGCGATATTCATACGCTCTCTGAATATACAATCAAGAAACGGGGGCAAGTTTTAATTACCGGCCAGGCGGTTGGCAGTAAAGTCGGGGTAGGCAAGATTCATGTCATTAAAGACGTGGCCGGACTTGAACATTTTAAGGCCGGCGAGATTTTGGTTACCGAGATGACTGACCCGGACTGGGAGCCGGTGATGAAATTAGCCTCCGGAATCGTAACCAACGCCGGTGGCCGCACTTGCCACGCGGCTATTGTGGCGCGCGAATTGGACATTCCGGCCATTGTGGGAAGCAAGAATGGCACGGAAGTTTTAAAAAGCGGCCAGCTCGCCACCATATCCTGCGCCGAAGGCGACGTGGGTTTTGTTTATAAAGGCAAGATGGATTACAAAATCACCAAGATTGATTTAAAAACCCTGCCCAAGACGCGCACTAGTATTATGATGAACCTGGCTTCCCCGGAAAAAGCTTTCAGCGATTCTTTCATCCCGAATAGCGGCGTGGGTTTGGCGCGCGAGGAGTTTATCATCAACACTTATATTCAGGCCCATCCCTTGGCGTTAATCAATTTTAATAAACTTAAGGATGCGGAGGCCAAAGCCAAAATCACGGCTTTGACAGTTGGCTATAAAGACAAATCACAGTTTTTCATTGATAAATTGGCCGAAGGCGTGGGCCGGATCGGGGCCGCGTTTTATCCCAAAGACGTGATTGTGCGCTTATCTGATTTTAAAACCAACGAATATGCCAACCTGATTGGCGGCGCGGAGTTCGAGCCTAAAGAAGGCAATCCCATGATCGGCTGGCGCGGGGCCTCGCGCTATTATGACCCGAATTATCTGGCCGCGTTTATCTTGGAATGCCGGGCCATGAAAAAAGCGCGCGAAGAGATGGGATTGACGAACATCAAGATTATGGTGCCGTTTTGCCGCACTATTGAGGAAGGCAAAAAAGTCCTCTCAGTGATGGCTAAACATGGCTTGAAGCGCTCCGCCAGAGGCGGACAAGGGGCGGGATTGGAAGTGTATGTGATGGCCGAGATTCCTTCAAACGTTATTTTGGCTGAAGAATTTTGTAAAATTTTTGACGGATTTTCCATTGGTTCCAACGATTTAACGCAACTGGTTCTGGGCGTTGACCGTGATAGCGAGCTGGTGAGCCATATTTACGACGAGAATAACGCGGCGGTCAAAAAAATGATTTCTGATTTAATTAAGATAGCCAAAAAGCACCATCGCAAAGTTGGTATTTGCGGCCAGGCGCCTTCTGACTATCCTGAGTTCGCGGCCTGGCTGGCTCAAGAGGGAATAGACAGCATGTCCTTGACCCCAGATTCAATCATTAAAGTAATCCGCCGGGTGGCCCAAGCAGAAAAGGCCGCCTAAAACCAATACGCCCTTTCACAAACGTCCTTTAATAAGGAGGTTGGCCATGAGAATCATGGCGCAGTACCACATCCGAGCCGGTCCGGCTTCTCCCGATTTTCACAACTTCTCTAGGTACCCGCGCGGTTTGTCTCGCGTCCAAGAAGCGGCTTTAGTCAGAGCCGCTAAACAAGGAACACCCAAGCAGGAAAGTCATTTGGTGGTTTTGGCGAATAGCTATTTACAGACCATCCTGCTCATGGCAAGACAGTACCAGTTGCAAGGCCTGGTTTTGGAGCAGGCCATGAAGATCGGCCAGCAGGCTGTTCGCCAAGCTATTTTGACATGGGAAAAGCAGGAGAAGTTTTCCGAATACGCTGTTGAATGTATTCAGAAAGCTTTTGAGGAGTTTTTATGCCATAAGGGGAGGGAGCGTCATGACGCAGCCGACGGCTGAGCACAAAAAAGGGGATGGTATCTTCAAAAAGAATTGATGCCATCCCCTTTCCATTTACCGCGATTTTTGTTAAACTGCAAAACTATCCTCTATTTGACTTTCGTTTTACTTTAGTCTAAAATGTAAAACGAATAAACTAAAGTAAAACTTATGAATACGACTAAACTTTCTAGTAAACATCAGATAGTGGTGCCGAAAGTGGTGCGGCAGATAATGAAACTCAAGGCCGGCATGAATGTCGCCCTTTACCCGCTTGATGACAACCGAGCGATTTTACTCAAACAGCCAAAGAGTTATGTCCAGACGCTGGAGGGTTTAGGGCAGGAAGTGTGGCGTTCACTCGGGGGCGCGGATAAGTATATTAAAGACATGCGCGCTGATCGCACTCTATGGAGCAAATAATTGGCATTGATTCAGTTATTTTGATTTATCTCTTGGAACGCAATCAGCAGTACTTGTCCAGCGCCAAGAGTGTTCTGGAAGCCGTGGAAAGCGGGAAACTGCCAGCTGTCATGGCCAGCATCGGCATGATTGAAATATTAACCGGTCCGAAAAAACAAGGCCGCTTTGATTTAGCTCGCTATTATCGAGAATATTTGGCCAGTTTTCCTAATTTGACTATTAAAAACATGAATGAGTCGGTGGTAGAGTTGGCGTCGGATTTATGCGCTTGTTACAATATTAAAACAGCGGATGCCATTCACGTGGCCACGGCCATAGATTTTGGGGCCGAAAAATTCATTACCAATGACAAAGAATTGAAGAGAGTGAAAGAGATTAGAGTTGAGTTGCTTTGATGTTTTTAATCCAGAGTGGAGAGGTCGCATAGAGGCCTAGTGCGCGCGCTTGGAAAGCGCGTAGCGCCTCATCGGCGCTCGAGGGTTCGAATCCCTCCCTCTCCGCCAAGTTTTACATTCAGCGAAATTGAAAGATGTTGCCTCGGCGCAAAGCGCCTCGGCATGGTATTTTTCCGCAATTTGAAAGGCATTTT
>MHKO01000045.1:3407-5161 GCA_001818435.1 Candidatus Komeilibacteria bacterium RIFCSPLOWO2_02_FULL_48_11 | reverse complement strand
GTCCTTTCGTTTGTCCTTTTGGCCTACAGCGGTTTTGCCCTCGAATATCCCGAAAGTTTTTGGGCCGCTCCCTTCCGATGGTTGGGGGGCGAAGAGTTGCGCCGCAATGTGCATCGGGTCGCCGCCCTGATCTTTGTTTTGATTTCAGCGGTCCATGTGGCTTACCTCGGTTGGACCGTGAAAGGGCGCGAGCGTTTCAGGGCCCTTCTCCCCGAAAAACGGGATCTCTCCGACCCAATCCAGATGTTTTTATACAATCTGGGACTGATGCCCAATCGACCCCTCTTGAAACGGTTTTCCTATATCGAGAAGGCCGAGTATTGGGCGCTGGTCTGGGGATCTTTTGTAATGGTGGCGACCGGTGTGGTGTTGCTCTTCCACAATTTTGCATTGGCCCAGTTTCCGCTTTGGGTCATCGAAGTCTGCCAAGTGGTCCATTTTCTGGAAGCGACACTGGCGTGTCTGGCCATTGTCGTCTGGCATTTTTATTGGGTGATGTTTGATCCCGAAGTCTACCCAATCAACTGGGCCTGGCTCTCCGGCAAAAAACGGTTGTAGCTGTAATTGACAAAATTATGTTAATGTTATAGTAATCTACAGTATTGTAGAATACTATGTCATCGACAAACCGTAAATTAACAAGATCTGCGGGGCTCTACGAACTTCACGCAGATATGTGCAAGGTTTTCTCGCATCCGCACCGTTTGATGGTCCTGAATATTCTCAGGGTATCCGAAAAGAGTGTTGCCGAGATTGCCGAAGCGCTTAAAGTTCCCTTTGGAACTATTTCTCCCCATCTCCTGATGATGAAACGCCGCCGTGTCCTCGTATCTCGCAGGGACGGGAATCAAATTTTCTATCGAATCGCGAATCCGAAGATCCTGGATGCCTTCGATCTCATCCAGAAGATTCTTTGTGAACACATGGAAAAGGAAGTCCAACTCGTACACGAAGCAAGGCGAAAATAGGGGGTTACGTCACATGATGGATAGAATCGTAAGAAACCTGACGTTATTTTCCTTGAACCACCCGCGTTGGGTGATCTTGCTGACGGTCCTGGTTACACTGGCCTTTGCTTCTCAGTTTCATAAGGTAGCCATCGATACCGACCCGAAGCACATGCTCCCCGTGGAATCGAAGGTCCGCCAGTTTAATGACCAAATGGAGAAAGAATTTGTCCTCCATCCCGACGTCATTGCGTTGGGGATCATAAACGAGAACGGCATTTTCAATCGTATAACCTTCACCCAAATCGGGGATCTGACCCGAAAGATTCAGGAGATGTCCGGTGTGATCTCACGCGATGTCGTGAGTCTGGCCACACTCGATAATATAACCGCCCAGGGGGGCGAGTTGATCGTCCATCCGGCTTTGGATCCGATCCCAAAGACAGAGTCGGATTTCAAGGCAATCCAAAGGGATCTTTTGGGAAATCTTCTTTTCGTCAACCGAATCGTTTCACCCGACGGGACCGCCACCGCGATCTACGTTCCGATCGAGCCGACTGCCAACGGCAAAGCAATCGCAGATTCGATCCGAAAACTTCTTCCTCAAAACACATCGGCTTCCGGCGGTGACCGGTATTTTCTTGCCGGAGATCCCGTCGCACGTGACACTTTCGGAGCGGAGATGTTCCGCCAAATGGGGATTTTCTCCCCTATCGCAGGGCTGGTCATGTGCATCGCCCTCTGGTTTATGTTCCGGAGCGCGCCGCTGATCATCGCAAACATGGCGGTGGCAATGGTGAGCATTAT
>MHKO01000045.1:0-3377 GCA_001818435.1 Candidatus Komeilibacteria bacterium RIFCSPLOWO2_02_FULL_48_11 | reverse complement strand
TGGTGAGCATTATCTGGTCGATGGGGCTTTTCATTGGCTTGGGGTATCCGATCCACATCATGAGCTCAATGAGCCCCGTCTTTCTGATGGCGATTGCGACTGACAGCGTCCACATCTTCAACGAGTTTGCCTTTCGTTATGGCGAGGTGCGTGACAAACGACGCGCTATCCTCGAGACGATGGCCGCCGTAGGACACCCTGTTTTTTATTCCGATCTGACGACAGCGCTCGGTTTCGCCGCTCTGGCTACGGCAACAATCGTCCCAGTGAAGGTGTTTGGGCTTCTCGTCGGTTTCGGAACGTTGGTCATCCTCCTCATGAGTTACACGCTGGTTCCCGCGATCATGGCGCTACTTGATGAAAGAAAAATTTCCAGGGCCGCGCACTCCACGAAACAAGAAGGGTCTCTAGAGCCGTCGTATCTAGCTCGTCTCGGTGAATTCTGCGTGCGCCATGCAGGCAGGATTGCCATTGCAGGTCTGGCATTGCTGGTCATTTCGGGAGTCGGCCTCTCACTCATTCAGGTGAACAACAACATGGTTCACTGGTTCAAGAGTGGAAGCGACATCCGTGTAGCTGACCGTGAGCTCAACACCAGGCTCGGCGGAACCTCCACTGGTTATCTTGTCATTGAAGCCTCATCGGAGAACGCCATCAAGGATCCGGCGATGCTGGGTGCGATCGAAGGATTACAACGGACCCTCGAAAAAGACCCTCTCGTCGGCAAGACCTTTTCCGTCGTTGATATCGTGAAGCGGATCAATCGGGTCCTTCATGGAGATGACCCCGTGTTTGACCGTATCCCGGATTCGGCTACGGAAATTGGTCAGTACCTTTTTCTCTTCGGAATGTCCGCAAAACCCTCCGATCTGGATAACATTGTCGATTATCCCTTCCAGAAGGCAAACCTCATGTTGCAACTGAAATCGTGGGATGCAGGTGTCATGAGGAGCGTGATTGATCGAACGAAAAACTATTTGTCGGCACATCCGCTTCCGGGCGGGGCGACTGTCAGCCCGGCGGGGATTGCCACCTTCAATCTGGTTTGGAGCGATGAGGTCCTCTGGGGGATGATCGAAAGTTTCATGGCCGGCCTGGCGCTTGTCCTTATCATTTTAGTCCTCCAGACGCGCTCGATTCCGTGGGGCATTCTCACTTTTCTCCCGCTTCTCTTCACCATCGCCGTTATCTACGGGTTCGTTGGGTTTCTGGCCAAGGATTTTGACATGCCGGTCGCCGTACTCTCCACGCTATCATTGGGACTGGCGGTCGATTTTGCCATCCACTTCGTAGCCCGTTTTAGGCAACGACTCCGCGAGCGTCCTGGGGTTCGTGAGGCCCTCGTCTGGACCGTGGCACGCCCGGGTAAGGGGATTCTGCTCAATGCCCTTCTTTTCGCTTTGGGGTTTGCCGTCATGATGGGAGCTTCGCTCACACCCTACATCACCGTGGGGATCCTCATGGCTGTCATCATGCTCCTCTCGGCCGTGATGAGCATTGTTTACCTGCCGGTGCTCATAAAGTTTTTCCAACGCATTCTGATCAAAGGAGAAAAATCATGAAAAAAACCATCTTGATTGGATTGATACTTGGATGGATTGGCACCTTCGCCGGTCTGACGGCAAACGCTGAAGAAAATGCAACCGAGATCTTGGCCAAATTCCAAGAGGCATTCTTCTACGCGGGGTCCGATATGAAGGCGAAGGTTACTATGGAACTTGTTGCGTCAGGGGGAGCCAAAAGGACACGGGTCCTCACAATGCTCAGGAAGAATGACGGTCGCAATCAGAAATATTTCATGTTTTTCCATGAACCGGGCGATGTTCGAGGAACGGGCTTTCTAGTCTGGAAATACCCCGCGAAGGACGACGACCGTTGGATATTCGTACCGGCCGTCAACATGGTCCGTCGCATTGCCGCCCGGGACAGCCGGTCGAGTTTCGTCGGATCGGACTTCACCTACGAGGATGTCTCGGGCCGGGATATCGAAGCGGACAATCACACATTGCTCAGCGAGGAAAAACTAGGGGGAGCTGACTGTTTTGTTCTTCAGAGCATCCCCAAAGCATCGGCGGACTTTACAAAGAAGATCTCCTGGATCGATAAAAAGACCTTTCTGCCCCTCAAAGAGGAATACTACGACGCCCAACAGACCCTCACGCGTGTTTTCACGGCGGACAAGATTGAGAATATTGGCAGTGGCGGGAAGACCTATCCGACTGTCACTCGACGGACGATGAAGAACGTTAAAAGTGGCCATGCGACCGAAGTCTCATTTGCCAATGTCGCTTATGACGTGGGCTTGGAAGGGAGTGTCTTTGAGGAAAAAGTTCTCCAGACACCTCCACAGAAATGGATCCAGTAAGTGAAAAAGTTTCTTTTCATTCTTCTGGTCTTTGAAGTGGCGCTGGGTGCCGCAGGGGCTTGGGCGCAGGAGACCAAAAACACCCCCTTCCAGTTTCACGGTTTCTTCTTAGGGATCACCACGGGACGCGTAACAGGCAAAAGACCACCGGGAGGTAATGGTAGTGATTTTGTTCTTGGGGAAGAACGACTTCGGCTTGAATTGAAAGGCGCAACGCCGTCGGGAGAGGCTTTTTTCCTCGTCAAGGGAGATGGCTTCCATGACGCAGTGGCAAACGAAGTTCACGGCGATCTTCGTGAGGCCTATGCGGGTTACACCAAGGGTCCTGTCGACCTCCGTTTTGGTCGCCAGATTGTCACCTGGGGGACGGGCGATCTTTTCTATATTAATGATGTCTTTCCGAAGGACTGGGAGTCATTCTTCGAAGGCCGGCCGATGGAGTATCTGAAGCTTGGGGTGGATGGATTCCGGACGCAACTCTTTTCAAAGGTCCTCAATGCGGACATTCTTGTCGTCCCATTTTTTACGCCCGACAATTCCCTTTCGTCTGAAAGATTCTTCTTCTTTGATCCTTTTTCTGCTGCCCCCAACCGGATCGAGACGAAGCCGGAGCTTCGTTATTCAAACACCGAGTCGGCGATCCGCCTCTACCGGCAGGTTGCCGGATCAGACCTCTCCTTTTATTTCTATCGCGGGTTCTGGCGAACCCCAAGTGCAACCGCCGACAACTTAACGACCCCGACGACCGTGACGGAGTTTTTTCCAGAACTCTTTGTCTATGGTTCAAGCCTCCAGAGAAATCTCTTCGGAGGAGTCATGAGCTTGGAAGGCGGGTATTACGACTCCCGCCAAGACAATGACGGGAACGATCCGACAATTCCCAATTCCCAGTGGCGCTTCCTTGCGGGATACCAACGAGAGCTTTGGCGGGACTTTACCGCAGGGTTTCAATTCTATGGAGAGATCATGGACCACTACGGGGCCTACCGGGGGGCGCTTCCGGCGGGATTTT
>MHKO01000044.1:35068-42090 GCA_001818435.1 Candidatus Komeilibacteria bacterium RIFCSPLOWO2_02_FULL_48_11 | reverse complement strand
ATGACAGAGTTTAAGAACGAGATGACAGAGTTTAAGAACGAGATGACAGAGTTTAAAGGAGAAATGAGTGAATTTGTTGATTTTACGGTTAAGAATGTCGCCACAAAGCAAGATTTGCAGGACCTTTCAGACAGATTTGAAAAGGTTTTTGCGACCAAAGAAGACGTGCGCGTGATTGTGGAAAAATCTGAAAACCGCATCCTGGATAAAATGGACCAAGTGCTTCAGAGCAATGACCATATAGCCAAAAAACTCGATAGACATGAAACCGAGCGGCTGGCGCTCGGACATCACGTGGACCGGCTTAAACTAAATCTTTCTTGACCATTTGTCCCAAACCACCAGCAGAGGCGAGGCGATGAAAATGGAAGAATAGGTGCCGAAAATAATGCCCAGCATTAAAGCCAGAACAAAATATTTTATGGATTCCCCGCCAAACAGGAAAATGGCGAGCAGCGCCAAAAGAGCGGTCAGGGAAGTATTAATGGAGCGCCGCACGGTTTCGTTGACGCTGATGTTGACGATTTCCTCAAACGTGCCGCGGTGCCGCGAATGAGCCAGGTTCTCGCGAATGCGGTCAAAAACCACGATGGTGTCGTGCACCGAAAAGCCGAGAATGGTCAAAAGGGCGGTCACAAAAAGAATGTCCACCTCAACGCCCAAGAATTTCCCTAAAACCGCAAAAATGCCGATAGGAATAAGAACATCATGGGTCAGGGCAATAACCGCGGCCAGGCCGTATTTCCACGAAGCCACGGGCTGGGACACTTTGCGGAAAGCCCAAGCAATATAAATTATAATCGCGGCCAAAACTGCCAGCACAGCGTAAACTGAGCGTTGTTTCAGTTCATTGCCAATGGTCGGGCCAATGGATTCAAAAGAATCTTCAACCACGGTTTCATTGCTGCCTGATTCAGACGCTGGACTGGCATCAACCTTGATGTCCACTGGTTCGCCTTTGGAATTCACGGCCTTAACGCCGGTTACAGCTGGAGTCTCTTTGCGCTGACTGGCTTTTCCCGGAGTTGTTGAGGCTTGAGTATCTTCTTGAGGCGCGAGAGAACTCCGCAATTTGGCTAAAATAGCCTGGTGCTCCTCCTCATTGACGCTCTTAAAGCGCAAGATAAAGCCTTGCTCCCCGGTGGGTTGCACTATTACTGATTCCAAAACTTTAGCATCGCCGCTGGTTAATAGCGTTTGAATGTCATTGGCTGATGTCTGCACATTCTCTCCGACTTTTATCTGCAGGAGTGAGCCGCCGGTAAAATCAATGGACAGTTTTAAACCAAATGTTAAAAAGGCGGCCAGGCTCGCCAGTACCAAAATTATGGAGATGGTAAAATAAATTTTTCGGCGTTGAATGATATTCATACTATGCTCCCCAGAACCACTTTTTATCCCTCAGCCAGGCCGCGCGGCTGAAGATTTCCATCAAAAAACGGGTAATGGTGATGGCGCTGAACATGCTGGCTAAAATGCCGATAGCCAGAGTGATGGCAAAACCTTTGACCACCGACGTGCCGAGCCAGGCCAGAATCATGCAGGTTATCAAACTGGAAACATTGGAATCGCGGATAGAATGCCAGGCCCGGAGAAAGCCTTCTTTCAAAGCGCGCTCAAACGGCTCCCCGCGCCGCAGTTCCTCGCGCAAACGCTCGAAAATCAGGATATTGGCGTCCACGGCCATGCCCACGGACAGCACAAACCCGGCAATGCCGGCCAAAGTCAAAGTTACGGGAATAAGCTTAAAAAGCGCGAACACGATGCTGGCGTAAAAAGTCAAAGCAATCACGGCCAAGAATCCGGCAAAGCGGTAGAAAGCCAGCATAAAAATCGCCACCAGAATAAAGCCGATAATGCCGGCTTGCAAGCTTTTGTCAATGGAAACCTGGCCCAGGCTCGGGCCCACGGTCTGCTGGCTGACAAGATTGATGGGCACCGGCAAAGCGCCGGCATTCAGGCGCTGAACTAATTGCCGGGCCTCGGGAATGGAAAAGTTGCCGGTAATCACGGCCTTGCCTCCGGAAATTTCAGACTGCACCACTGGCGCGGAAAGCAAATTGTTATCAAGGAAAATGGCCACCCGCTTGCCCACGTTATTGCGGGTTAGGTCCTCAAACAGCTTGGCCCCGTCATCATTAAAAATCAAACCCACGCTCGGAGAGCCGCTCATCTGGTCAAACTGCACTTCTGATTTTTTAAGCTGCCGGCCGCCCAGCTGGGTATTGGCCCAGGGGTCGACTTGAGGCGTATCGCCTTCCAAAGACTGAGTGAGGAATAAAATGTGGCGGCTCCTGACCAAGATTTCGTTATTCTCGGTTTTGGATTCTAGGCGCTGGATAATGTGATAGCCGAACTGGGTGGCCACCGGCTCCAGGGTCATCTCGCCATCTTTGAGCTGGTCAAACAAAACCGCGGCAAAGGGCTCAACCAGGCTCTCTTTTTTTATAAAACCCAAATCACCGCCTTGGCTGGCGCTGCCAGTGTCTTCGGAAACTTTGGTGGCCAGTTCCGCGAAGTTCTGGCCCTCCGAAGCCGCCAGCTGCTTAATTGCATCCTCGGTTTTCTTTAACTGCGCTTTATTGAATTCTTCCCGTTTTTTCTTTTCCTCGGCTGTCAGCTCTTGCTTGGCCGGCTCGGGCGTTTCAGTTTTAAATTCCAAAAGCGGAGTGGCGCCAATTTGCTTGATGGCCTCGTTGACGTCAAAAACCCCGGCCAGCTCCACAATCACCCGCAGTTTATTGCCCACAGTGGCGGTTTGAATGACTGGCTCGGAAACACCCAGAGCGTTGACCCGCTTTTCAATCACGTCGCGCACCCCGGCAATGGCTGATTTGGCCTCATCAAATGAAACTTTAGAAGTATCGGCTTGATAAATTAAATGCGCCCCGCCCTGCAAATCCCAGCCCAAATGCGCCCGAAAACGGCCAAACCAGGTATAACCCGGCCACCAGGCGGGGAGGGTAGGGGTAAAAATGGAGCCGGAAATAAACCCGAGCCCTGCCAGTAAAAAGAATAAAATCCAAATTTGCTGCCGCGGAGAGGTCATGATGAGTATATTAGGGAAGATTTAACCTTTTGACAAGTGCATCTCTGTCATTGCGAGGGAGTGAGCCGTACTCGGCGAGCGACCGAAGCAATCTTACAAACGCGATTAAGAGGATGCTACGTTTTGATTGTCTTCAACGAGATTGTAAGATTGCCGCCCATTTTGTGCGGCTTGCAAAGAGCGCAGCTGTGTTTTTTCTTTTTTAATCTTTTTCTCATGCCTCTATCAAACCAAGGCTAATAAGGATTGCTTTATTAATTTGTCTCATCGTCATGACGTTCAAGACGCCAAGACGGCGCTTAAGCCGCTGTTTGTCAATGGCTCTGATTTGATTAAGCTGCACCACGGAATTACGGCCCAAGCCAGAAACATGAGCGCTGATAAAAACTTCCGTTGGATATAACTTTTGTCCAAAGCTTGATGTTATGGCGGCGACAATGACAATCGAACTGTATTGGTTATCGATATTGTTCTGTATAACTAAAGCGGGCCGAATTTTTTGAATTTCCGAACCTCTGGCCGGATCAAAATCCACTAAATAGATTTCTCCTCGGGAAACCATACTTCATTCTCTAGCGGGAACCAGTCTTGAGCGGTTGCTAAATCATGCTCGGCGCGAACAATCGCGCGCTCGCGCAGTTGTTGGCGCAGATTGTTTTTGCCGAGCTGGCGCGCGTAAAAACGGACGGCTTGGCTGATAAAACCGCTCCGGTTGCCGCGGTCGGTCGCGCGATCAATCAGCCGCAATGTTTCGGGTGATAAGGTTATGTTGACCCGCTGGCGTGTTTTTGTTTGAGCGCGATTCATATGAATAAATCATACACACTCGCAGTGTGTATGTCAAGGCGGAAATCCGAGGCATCATGCTTCTCATTTCAATTCTTTTAAAAATTTTTGCGCCAGGGTTTTAGGCAGGCCGACTATAGTTTCAAACTCGCCCGTAACTTTCTTAATCCGGTTCATAAATACGGGATTCTGGATGGCGGTCGCGCCTCTCACTGGTTTTGGTGTTGATAACAACGAGAGCTGTTACCACGGTTTGAGGCACGCCGCGAGACACGTCCTGTAAAAATTTATAGGCCTCCTCTTTGCTTGTCGGTTTCTCCCTGACTTCATCCCCGACCAGCACAATGCTGTCAGCGGCTATGACAATGGCGCTGTCTTTGATTTTGCCCGCAACATCGTCGGCCTTTAAATTGGCCAAAGCCAACGCCAAATCCCGCGGGTTGGCGCAACGGATTGATTTTTCATCAACATCCGGCTTGATCACTTCAAACTCATAGCCTAAATCCCGCAATATGTCCTGCCGCTGCAATGATGAGGAGCCGAGAATGAGTCGCATACTTTAATAATTCTTAATCCAAAAACGCAATTTTTTAGGTTGGCCTCGCCCCATAGCCACGGCGTTTTCCAAAATCCCGCCATTAGCCTCAATAATCTTGCGCGAGCCGATATTTGTTTCATCGCAAGTCACCAGCGCCCGCTTAATTCCCAGTTGGCGAGCTTTAAGCAAAGCCAAGCGCAAAATCATTGTGCCATAGCCGCGCCGCCGCTGGCTCGGCCGAATTTCATAGCCAATGTGACCGCCGATCTTCCGCAAATGAGGAATTAAACGATGTCGGACACTCACTTTGCCGATATATCTCTTACCATCCACCAACCAATAGACAGATTCCGGCACATAGCCCGGGAGCAGGTTCTTACCAAAAGCCCAGCCTCTGACGCGGCTGACATAAGACGAAAAATCCCGCTCCAGCGCTTGACCATCAATGTCTAAATCTCTGCTTTCAGTCTGAAACTCGGCCACAGCCTTTAAAAAACTGGATTTGTAGATGTTGGCGGGCCTGACTAGGTGTAAAAATCGGAATACCTTCATAGACACCAAGTTCTAGTCGAGTAAAACTCCCAATTTTCCTTTAAACAACAAAACAGATACTAAAACATTAGTGTCAAAAACGACACGCATATAAAAAAATTATTTCTGTTCAGCGCGAACATCGCGCACCGCGTCGTCAATCTCTTCTTGGGTAATCATTTTCCCTAGTGCCTGTAATTTCGGGCGCAAATCCTTTAATGATGGAGTCGACTGGATCCGGTTGATGATAATGCTATTCTGGCTGGTGCTCATGAATACTTGAGCGCCTTCCCAGCTCTTTTTTAACTCGCGCGGCAGATCGATTGCTCCATTTTTAAGTTTGATCATTTGTGTAGTCATAATAGGCTTATATTAACACTTTCCAAAAATCTTGACAACTTCACTTAAAATCTCTGTAGTCCTTAAGCCTTTGCTCCGCTTCTTGACTACTTTTAAGTTTTGACTCAAATTTTTCCATAACACTTTCCTTTATTTTATTATTTCCTACCCTCCATGGCACTTCTTATACTTCTTTCCGCTCCCGCATGGACACGGGTCATTTCTGCCCACCTTCTTGCCGCCGGATGATGGCGCGCCAGAGGATTGGACATTGTCCCCAGCTTCTTTAGCCGGAGCCGAGAAGCGCAACCCACCCAGGCCCAAACGGCCGAGAATTTGTTTTACCAAGGGCGAATCAGCCACTTGGCGAGCCAAAGCCACTTTGAACACGCTATACACCACTTCATTCTGGATGGATGAGAGAAGTTGTTGGAACAGGCGGTAAGCCTCGCGCTTGTATTCCACCAGCGGGTCGCGCTGGCCATAGCCGCGCAAACCAATGGCTGTGCGCAGATTATCAATGGCCTGCAAATGGTCCACCCAGCGGCTGTCAATGGCGTTCAAGAGCACGGCCCGCTCCAAACGCTGGATTGATTCGGCATCCCCGACTCCCGGGATTATTTTCTCGTATTCCTGTTTGACGACACCAGCCAGATGGTCAATAAGCTTGCTTCTCATCTTGGCATCCTCGCCCTTATCGCGTTCGTCAGCTGGTTTGATTACTGATTCGAGATTCAAATTTCTCTCCTCTCTGTTCTCCTCTTGACCACCTCCTAACCCCCTCCTGGGTACAGGAGGGGGAAGTATTGTGTTCATGGTCTGCTCAATTTCCTTCAGATTCCAATCTTGGTGATTTGTGGATACGGTATGAAAATTGATTACTTGGGCGATTTCCTGGTCAATCATTTCAAAAATCATGGCACGCAGGTTAGATTCCCCTCTCCCTTCCAGGGAGAGGGTAGGGTGAGGGTTGGAGGAGCCTGATGAATCAGGTAGGAGGGGGGATGAATTTTTCAAAATCTCCCGGCGCCGGCGGTAAATGGCTTCGCGGTGGCGGTTGATGACATCATCATATTCCACCAAGTGTTTGCGGATATCAAAGTTATGGCCTTCCACGCGGTGCTGGGCTGACTCAATGGAGCGCGACACCAGCTTGTTTTCAATTGGCATGTCGTCCGGCACGCCCAGGCGCGTCATCATGTTCTTGATTCTGTCCGAGGCGAAAATGCGCATCAAATCGTCTTCCATGGAAACAAAAAACTGGCTTGAGCCCGGGTCGCCCTGGCGCCCGGACCGCCCCCGCAATTGGTTGTCAATCCGGCGCGCCTCGTGCCTCTCGGTGCCCAAAACGTGCAAACCGCCCAGGCGCTTGACTTCCTCGGCCTCGGCTTTATCCGGCGGATTGCCGCCCAAGATAATGTCCACGCCGCGTCCAGCCATGTTAGTGGCCAAAGTGACGGCTCCGCGCCGACCGGCCTGGGCGATAATTTCGGCTTCGCGTTCATGGTTCTTGGCGTTCAAGATTTCGTGTTTGACTCCGGCTTTTGCGAGCAACTCGGAGAGTTCCTCGTTCTGTTCAATGGAAATAGTGCCCATCAAAACTGGCTGGCCCTTTTTGTTCCGCTCTTTAATTTCTTTAACCACGGCCGCGTATTTTCCGGTGCGATTTTTATACACTCTATCAGCCGCGTCCAGACGGATCATGGGCTTGTTGGTGGGCACCACCACCACTTCCAGATTATAGATTTTGGAAAACTCCTCGGCTTCAGTGGCCGCAGT
>MHKO01000044.1:21127-35047 GCA_001818435.1 Candidatus Komeilibacteria bacterium RIFCSPLOWO2_02_FULL_48_11 | reverse complement strand
AGTGCGGCTTTCTTTTTTAACTTCCACGCCTTCTTTGGCTTCAATGGCCTGGTGCAAACCCTCGCTGTAGCGGCGGCCCAGCATCATCCGGCCCGTGAACTCGTCCACAATTATCACTTCCCCGTCGCGCACCACGTAATCGCGGTCCAGCTTAAAAAGCGTATGGGCTTTCAAGGCCTGCTCAATGTGGTGCACGGTTTCCAATCCGCCCTCGGTATAAATGTTAGCCAGGCCCAGCCAGTTTTCCATTTTTTTGATGCCGGCTTCGGTGAGAATGGCGCTGCGCAACTTTTCGTCAACATTATAATCTTCGTTCTCTTTAAGGCGTTTAACCAGTTCGGCAAACTTAAAATACATGTCAGTGGGCCGGTCATCGGCCCCGGAGATAATAAGCGGGGTGCGCGCCTCATCAATCAAAATGCTGTCCACCTCATCCACAATGGCGAAATTTAATTCACGCTGAACAAGATAATCCTCCCCAGGAGCCATATTGTCGCGCAAATAATCAAAACCAAATTCATTGTTCGTGCCATAGGTAATGTCAGCCGCATAGGCTTCTTTGCGCTCCACCGGCCGCAAATGGTCGTAATCTATTTTGACGACAAGCCTCCCCTCCTCTACCGAGGAGGGGCTGGGGGTGGTCTCTTCCTCCGCAGTCGCCTTGACCCCAGGGTCGTATAAATAAGACTTCTCGTGCTGGATACAGCCGATTGAGAGGCCGAGGAAATTATAAATCTTGCCCATCCAGACAGTATCGCGCCTGGCCAGATAATCATTGACAGTAACCACGTGGCTGCCGGCTCCGGAGAGCGCGTTAAGATAAATCGCGAGCGTGGCGGTTAAAGTTTTGCCTTCGCCAGTGCGCATCTCGGCGATTTGGCCATGGTGCAGAACCAGGCCGCCAATGAGCTGGGAATCAAAATGCCGCTGGCCAATGGTCCGCTTGGCCGCCTCGCGCACCACCGCGAACGCGCGCGGTAAAATATTGTCCAGGGTTTTACCGCCTGCTAGCTCGGCTTTCAGCTCTTGAGTAACAGCGCGCAATTCATCGTCAGACTTTTTTTGAAATTCACTCTCCAGCGCGTTTATTTGCTCAACAACTGGCCGCAGTTTCTTGCGGATATAGCGCTCGTTGGTATCGCCGAATAATTTGGTTAGGAATGACATAAAAAAATGGAAATTGGTTGTTGGTTATTAGAAATTGGTTCGGAAATTGGAGATTGGAAATTAGCCTAGTAACCAATATCCAATTTCTAATTTCCATTACCAACTACCAATTTCCAACAACTAATTTCTATCTCTGCTTACTTTGACCTACTAATCTTTCTTTTACGTCCCGTGCTTGCCTCTCTAATTTTCTCGCCGCCACGTCCAGAGTTGAAATCATATCAGCTCCGGTTTCCACCACCCGCAGAACTTGGCCGGGCAAATCCACGTTCACTTCCACTCTAAATACGTCGCCTTTGCGATGATGATTATCGCGGGACAAATCCACCCGCACGTCCAGCAGTTTCAGCTTGCCTTTATATTTCTTTAAGTGCTCCAATTTTTCCTCAAACACCTGCTTGAGGCCAGGAGTAAGTTCAATGTTTTTTGCGTAAAATTGTATTTTCATATGCTATGATACTATCATACAATGGTGTATAATTAAAGCCAAGAAAAGATTGCGCTATTTGACAAAAAAGTCAAAATAGTGTACAATTTTCTCTTTCATTGTCCATTTACAATCCACCCGAAAATGGAGGTGGCAAATGATAACCCTATGCCCAGATGTGGGTGTGGAGGAATGTGTGGTGGCGGAAGAATTTTTTTATAAACCAAACGCCAAGGCCATTCAGATTATGATTGAGAATGGCTTTGCGTTTCGCAATAGCCCAAAGAACAGGAGGTGGTTAAAAAGACAGAAAAAACTCGGGCGACCGTTTGCGCGCCTGTCTAACAACCGGCTCATTGAACTGGTTGAAAAACAGCTTGCGCCGATTGCTCGAGATACCGCCAGAGCCATTGTCCGCATCTACCGGATTCTTGATTCTAAAGAATTCGAACGGGCAATGGCGACTTATCCGGACGAGGAGTAGATCTCCCCACTACTTCTCTATCTTACCTCGCGGCAGTCTCCTTCAAGACTGCTGTCAAACCACCTGTCGCGTCACCGGAGTCCCCCTCCACCGATGTGGCTAAAGATGAGGAGTTAGAAATGCAAAAGAGGTTATCTCCACAGCAGATACGAACCTTGGCCGATGCAATCTTCGCGATCAACGGCCTTCCGTCCGATGCTGAAGTTGACGGAGGCATCAAAACCCTACGGCGCAATGGCAAACACGCCGAGGAATTGGAGCCTGTTCCTGATACTGACTTTGGGACAGACCCAATCGGCCAGTTCGTCATTCCCGATGAGGAAGACAAAGAGGAACTTCCTCACACAGAGGAAACGGCCAAGGGCAGGATATGGAAATTCAATCCTGATTGCGAATCAGTAGATACAACAGGATTGAAACTCATGTCTGACCCCCACCAAAATCTGCCACCGCACATTCCATGTGCGATCATGTTTCCCTCGTGTGCCCTCCAAGCTGATGAAAGTAACGGTCAACTAGAGAATATTGATCCAGATGACCCGCTTGCCGAGGAAATCGAGTGGGGTATGGGTCTGAATATGGATCCGTACCAGGCGTGCCGCCGCACCCGGCGTTTTGAGGGGTGCGATCCGGACATACACCACACCTAACCTCCATCCTTTCTCCCCGCCCCGGCTGTCCCCGGCCTGGGCTTCACAAGGCCAGTTCGCGGATTACTCATTTCAATCTGCGCGCTGGCCTGTTTTTTATTCCAAAATCGCTTTAATGCGCCGCACTCCGCTTGATGATGCTTCTTCTTTTTGAATCTTGAACTTGCCTAATATGCCGGTGCGCTCCACGTGCGGGCCGCCGCAGATTTCGCGGCTTACAATCATCCCTTGGTTTTTAGGAGACGCAGCATGCTGCGTCTCTACAGGATTGCCAATGGTATAGACCTTTACCTTTTCGCCGTATCTTTCGCCAAATAAGCCAATGGCTCCAGCTTTTTTGGCTTCTTCAACCGTCATTTCTTGGCAACTCACGGGATAATCTTTTTGGATGGTATCGTTGACCCAATCTTCAACCTGCTTAATTTCATCTGGCGTCATTTTTTGGGGATGGGAAAAATCAAACCTCAACCTCTCGGCTGTGATATTACTCCCCCGCTGTTCCACGTGCTTGCCTAAAACTTGACGCAGAGCCGCGTGCAAAAGATGCGTGGCAGTGTGGTATTTGGTGGTCATCTCGGAATTATCCGCCAACCCGCCTTTGAATCTGCCAGCCGCGGCGGTGCGCGAAAGTTCCTGGTGTTTTTTAAATTCGTGTTGGTATATTTTTTGCGCCTCTTCTTTTTCTGAAGTACCCAGACTAATACCTCTCTTTTCAATCTCCTCAAACGATAATTCAGGAGGAAAACCATACGTTGAAAAAGAGTCGAATATTACTTTTCCTAAAAGGCCGGGATGTTCATATATCTTATCTTGCAGTTTTTCATCAAATTCTTTTAATCCCCTCTCAAGCGTATTACTAAACCTTGCTTCTTCTTGTTCAAACTGTTCTTTAATAAATTGTCTCTTTTCTTTTATCTCTTTGTAAATTTCTCCGTAGGTTTCCATAAAAATAACTTCACTACCCAGGTCGGCCGTAAAATTACCCTTGATGCCTAACATGTTGCCATATCGTATGGTGCGCCGTAACAGCCGTCTCAATATGTACCCTCGCTCCACATTAGACGATATTACTCCGTCAGCCGCAAGGAAAACAGCCGCGCGAACATGGTCGGCAATTATCCGCATCTCTTTAGCGTATTCAGCGTACTTTTTACCTGAGGCATCCTTAATCTTTTCTATAATCGGCCAAAAGAGTTCGGTGCGATAGTTGTCGTCATAACCATTTAAGACTGCTAAAGTGCGCTCCAGGCCCATGCCAGTATCAACATTTTTCTGCTGAAGCGGCTCAAAAGTTCCATCTGCTTTTTTGTTGTACTGCATAAACACATCATTCCAGATTTCCACCCAGCGCGCATCATCCGGGTCAAATCTTTCCGGTGCTGCCCCTTCGCCGGACCAGTAAAACATTTCCGTATCCGGACCGCACGGGCCAGACTGACCAGCCGGGCCCCACCAATTGTTTTTCTTGGGCAGAGCCGCGATGCGCTCTTCGAGCACGCCCAATGAGAGCCAAATCTTTTTTGAGTCGTTATCAAGCGGCGCGTCTTTGTCGCCAGCGAATATAGAAATGGCCAAATGGTTCTTTTTAATGCCCAACCATTTTTTATCAGTCAAAAACTCCCAGCTCCATTCAATGGCTTCTTTTTTAAAATAATCGCCGAATGACCAGTTGCCCAGCATCTCAAAAAACGTGTGGTGGACAGCATCACCCACTTCTTCAATATCATCAGTGCGGACGCATTTCTGCACACTGACGACGCGTTTGCCCCCATGGTGCTTGGCACCCAAAAGATACGGCACCAAGGGGTGCATGCCGGCGGTGGTGAATAAAACCGTGGGGTCGTTTTCCGGAACTAAAGAAGCCGAGGGAATGACCGCGTGGCCCTTTGATTGAAAAAACTCAAAGTATTTTTGCCGTAGTTCTTGGGCAGTAATCATAATTAGATAATAGCCAAAAAAGCACCATAGGGCAAGCGTCCGCACTGTCATCCCGAGCCCCTAAAGCGAAACGCCATTAACCACGGATGCGGAAGATGGATTAAAAAAAATCAACGAATCGCAATGTCGCGGGGCGAGAGGATCCCCTGGTAATCGCGATTAACAGGGGATCCTCTCGGCGTGCCTCGTCTATCGCTGTGAATCATATTGCTATGTTTCCCGCATTCATTGCTTATAGCGCACATCCTTGAACGCCTCGGGATGACACTAAATAATCACGCCCCCTCCCAAACATACCTCGCCATCATAAAACACCACTGACTGCCCGCCTGCCGCGGCCCAGACCGGTTTGGCAAACGTGGCGCGATAGATAGAATCCATCTTTTCTATTTTGCAATTTACCAATGGTTCGCGATAACGGATTCTACCCGTATAATTCCGAGACGCCCCGCGGGGCGTCTCTACAAGAAATGGATTAACCCAATTCGTTTCATTGAATTCAATCATGGTTTTATAAAGACGTTCATCGCGCCGATTATTCGTCACAACCAATAAATTATTTTTTAAATCCTTTTCCACCACGTAAAACGGGCCGATGCCGCCAATCTCAATTCCTTTCCTCTGGCCAATGGTATAACAAAAAAGTCCCTGGTGCTCCCCCACCACCTTGCCCTCGGTGGTGACAATCTTGCCGGGTTTGTCTTTTATTTTCTGGGATAAAAATTTTCTCAAATCCAAATGCCCGACAAAACACACGCCCTGGCTGTCTGGCTTATCGTGATTGGGCAAACCGAATTTCTTGGCCAGTTTTCTCACTTCAGGCTTAGTGTGTTCGCCGATGGGGAAAATTGTTTTAGAGAGTTGCTGTTGATTTAGACGATAGAGAAAATAAGTTTGATCTTTGTTCTGGTCTTTGGCTTTAAGTAATCTAAATTCACCGTCATCCTGATCCGCCCTGGGCGGAGAAGGATCCCAGCGTTTATCCATGAGATTCTTCGCTTCGCTCAGAATGACGCGTGAAAGACGCGCATAGTGTCCCGTGGCAATAAAGTCTGCACCTAAGGCCATGGCTTTATCTAAAAACACGCCAAACTTTATCTGGCTGTTGCAGAACACGTCCGGGTTCGGGGTGCGGCCAGCCTTGTATTCGCTGAAAAAATAATCCAGCACCTGACTCTTATACTCTTTTTCAAAATCCAAAGTGTGGAACGGAATGTCCAGTTTCGCGGCCACGGCCATAGCGTCTTGCCTGTCTTGATGCCATGGACAATCCGCTTCTTTGAGCCCGAATTTATCGGACCAGTTTTTCATAAAAAAACCCGCGACTTTGCAACCCTGTTTTTTGAGCAAAGCCGCGGCCACAGCCGAATCTACTCCGCCTGACAAAGCCACCGCGATAGTTGTACTTTTGACATTGGGCATACGACGATTTAAGCATAAACACTGGCGCTAAACAAGTCCAAAAAAGAACGTGAGAGCCGAACCCCGCTTAGTGCGAAGTCCGAACTCTCACGTTGCCTAGCTACTCCTCAATCTCCACCCTTGTACCAACCAAAGGGCTTCCGAGCGTGGAGTGAACGTTTCCGCCAACCAAAACAATGTAGTGAACAGGTTGGCCGATGAGTTTCAAACTGCCAACAGTCAGCGTTTGTTCACCGGTGTCGCCGGCGAAAATACCGTCAACATGACGCAAGCGAGCAATCTTGGTGCCGATACGAAAAGCGCAGTTTTCGCCCAGGGCCGGTATCCAACTTTGGTCTGGACAGGTCGAAACCAGATAAATGTTGCCGTGGCTGTCCCAATCAGCCACAAACACCCCGATCTCGGCCGAGACGATTGACAATTCTTTGGGCTCGACCCGCAAGTGCGGATTCTCCCGAACGCCAAGAACCTTGGCTAATGCCGGCACCATGACTTCCATGGAACGGAAAGGGGTGTATCGTCCCGAAGTATCAGTCACCAGAAACGATTCGGCTATCTGGCCCTGAAGGAAGAAAAAGTTGTAGCCAGCGTTCGGCCCCACCACCCACACACCGCTCTGCAGACGCAGGGCGTAGATTTCTTCCCCCTCGGGCTTGCGGCCTTCGCCGCGCAAAGCGCGACCATTCTCTTTCCCGTGGCGAGGCGCCGCGTTAACAAGAAGGCCTACTTGTTCTCCGGCCTGCAAAGGTCCGAAAAAATCAATCGTGGAAAGCGCGTGCGCCGCCGCCGTGAAGCCGCAGTGCAGCGTGTTCATGCTCTCCGTGGCAAAGAAAGTGAGGTGCATATTGTGCGGGAAAAAACAGCGCGCCGCGGCAATCTCATACCGTCCTTGGTCCGAGCCGCCGCAGTCGGTGACAATGATTACATGGACGTTTTTCTTCATGGCCATCCTCCTTTACTCGCGTAGCGTGAAGTTTGCCTCCAGATTTTCTGGAGAACGGATAAAAAGATCAAACAAAAAGGCCCTCGCGATTGCGAAGGCTCTTTTGTTTGCTTGAAAATCGGGAAATGAGTATTATGGGCAAGTCAAAACAAACCTTCGCAACGAGGTCATTTCCATCATCATATCAGTGCGGGTGGCGTAGGTGTATTTCATAATTTTGACTTAACTGCAGGTATTGTATATCCTAACCTAAAAGCTGTCAATAAGCCGGAAAATCGTACGCCGACATTGAACCCGAGCTAAAACAATTTAACTACAAAAAACTAACTCTATGAAATTACAACACCGCGACCACGAAGACCGGCCCTGGGGCTCATTTGACCGGTTCACCATGAGCGAGCCAGTGAGCGTAAAAATCCTGACCATCAAGCCAAACCAAGCGCTCTCGCTGCAGTATCACAACCATCGGGATGAATTCAACCGCGTGCTCAAAGGCAGCGCCATCGTTATTCTTGATGATACCGAGCGGGAAGTAAAAGAGGGTGATGAGTACTGGGTGCCGCGCCTGATGGTACACCGCACCATAGCCGGAAATGACGGGTTCCAATGCCTGGAACTCTCGTTCGGCGAGTTTGACGAGTCTGATATTGTGCGGCTTGAGGACCGATACCAAAGAGCAAAGCCTTGAAACAACTCTGTACATCTCCTCCTATCTTGAAAAGAACATCAACTAAAAAAGCCCTCGCGCTTTGCGAAGGCCTTGGTTGACTAATTTGTTTCTATTTTATATCATGTAGGCAAAGCAAATTAGAAAATCCACAAGCGCAAACATATGGCCACAAAAACCATGCGTTCTACAAAACAAGCAACTATAAATATTCCTTTAAATGGATTAACTTATCTCCGTGGGAATGAAAAAAATGGGCGAGCCGTCTGCGAGATTGACATTGATTTATTAAAAAGAATCAACCGGCCCAACATGATTGATTTGATGGTGGCCGAGGCGCGAGAAGAGTACAAAGCTGGCAAAACAAAAGGATTTACAGATGCGGAATCGCTTTTAGCCGATCTGGAGAGTTAATATATGCCTTTGGACTTATATCACGCCTTTTGCCTAAAAGACGGCTTTCGAGTGTTGTTTGAATTTCAAAATAATAATGTCGCGTTGCTCGTGAATGTCGGCAGTCATGACGACTACCAACGTTGGGCCAGGGCGTTATGACTCGCGCACCGCAATCCATTCTGGGCCAGCACTAGCGGATCTACCTCCCACTGCCCGTAAACGCGGTCGTTGATTAACATATTAGGGATAAACCTGCTTCCCCTCCTCATCATACAAAAATATGGCTTTGGTGGGGCAGGACTGGGCCGCCAAGAGCACAATCTCGTCATCAACTGGCGCGTCTTTTTTTATTACCGCGATGTTTTCTTTGTCCAACTCAAATACGTCCGGCGCTATAGCCAGGCAGCTCGCCGCGCCGATGCAGAGCGAACGATCAACTACTACTTTAACGATTTTGCGCTTTTTTGGTTCAACTTCTATCATACAATGTAAATGCTAACACGCGAATCACCTTGATACAAGGCGAGAATTTGTCATCTCGAGCCCTTGCCTCAACAAGAACACAAAACACCGAATGTGTATAAACCAAGATTATGAATCGACACTAGGGACTGGGCAGGGCGAGGAGATCCCCTGGTAATCGCGATTAACATGGGATCCTCTCGCCCCGCGACATTGAGATTCGTTGATTTCTGTTCAGTCGTTTGCCGCGCCCGTGATAAATGGCATCTCCTATTAGGGGCTCGGGATGACAGTTTAATTTGGCTATCGTTAAAAGTCTTTCCTCGGCCTGGATTTTTTGATAATCTTCACCGCTTCCTCGGGCGAAGAAACTAAAGTGTAAATCCTCAAGTCTTCGCCATGGACGCCCTCTATCTTCTTATACAGGATATTTTCTATCCAGTCCAACAGCGGCTGCCAGTAATCTTTGCCCATCAGAATTACGGGCGTGGCGGCCATTTTCTTGGTTTGAATCAAAGTGATGATTTCGGAGAATTCATCCAGAGTCCCAAATCCGCCCGGAAAAAACACGTAGGCCTGGGCCGCGGCCGCGAGCATTACCTTGCGGGTGAAAAAATAATGGAACCCAATGCCGCGGGTGACGTATTTGTTCATGCGCTGGCTAAAAGGCAATTGGATGTTCAAGCCAATTGATTTGCCGGTGGCCTCAAAGTCGCCGCGGTTAGCTGCTTCCATAATGCCCGGACCGCCGCCAGTGATAACCTCAAACCCGGCTTTGCCTAAAAGATAGCCCAAGCGCCGGGCATCCTGGTAATAAGGGTTTTCTTCTTTGAGGCGCGCGGAACCAAAGATAGTAACCGACTTTTTTAAATGGCCGATGAACTGGAAACCGCTCACAAATTCGGCCATAATGCGGAAAATGCGCCAGGTGCCGTTCTCGCTGGAATCCAGCTCTTCGCGCGAGAGCTCCTCGTGAGTTTTGGGAATGCGACAGATGATGGGGTCAAGATTTTTTTTGGGCATAATTGCATGCGTCACCCTGAGGCGAAGCCGAAGGGTCTCATGGATAAACCAATGAGATTCTTCGCTTCGCTCAGAATGACGAGAATAAATAATTATCCTCTAAATTTCCTCGCTCCTTGGGAAAGCGCCTGCGAGAGCGATATGGCCGGCCCGGTATCAAGCGGAACGATACTGAAAGGCGGCGCGTCTTTTTTATTTTCCTTGGGCTCGTGGTGGATTTTTTTCTCCTCCCGCTTTGGCTCTAGGCGCGGAATGGCGCCGGCCCGGACTTTCTTTAAGCAATTTTTGCAATAAACCGGCCGCGCTTTATCCGGTTTAAACGAAAGCCTGGTTTCGGCGCCGCAAACATCGCACTGGCCTTGGTATGCCAAGGCCGCGGCATCAGCCGGGACTTCTTTTTCAAGCGCGGCTGGCCGCGGCATTGGCAAACGCGAACCCTCAGGCTCGGTGCGGGAGGGAGGACTGCCTGACTCCTCGGCGCTGGAGCTCCAGCGCAATATCTTGTCCTCAACCACGTCCCGGGCCGTGGCATAATGCTCGCGCGACACGCGGATTATCTTGTCGCGGTTATTAATCGCCCCGGCCAAGGGCTTCAAGCCAGTGGCCGAAAACGGCTGGGAAGCAATGCCGTCTATCATCAGCTTCATGTAGACGTCGTATTTTCCAAGATTAACCAAGTCAATCTCGGTGAAATACGGATCAAACTCCGGCGTTAAAGCCTCGGCATCAGCCGCCCCGACGCGGAAACAGATTAAGGTGCCCACGTTGCCAAAAACCGCGGCCGCGACTTCTTCCTCCAGCTGTTCAATGTATTGGTGCGCGATAATCAGGTTCAGGCGGTATTTGCGCGCTTCGGAAAGAATATTGGCAAAGCTCTCGGTGGCAAAATTCTGGAATTCGTCGACATAGAGGTAAAAATCGCGGCGCTCGGTTTCGGGCACATCCACCCGGCTCATGGAAGCCATTTGGATCTTGGTAATGAGCATGGCGCCCAAGAGCGCTGAATTATCCTCGCCGATGCGGCCTTTGGCCAGATTGAAAAGCAGGATTTTACCTTCATCCATGGCGGCGCGGATGCTGAACGACGAGCGCACCTGGCCCACAATGTTGCGGATGACCGGGCTGGAAAGGAATTGCCCGACTTTGTTCTGGATCGGGGCAATGGCCTCGGATTGGAATTTGTCCGGATATTTGGAATACTCGTCCACCCAGAAAGAGCGGACCACCGGGTCGGTTATTTTAGTCATGACTTTTTTCCGATAGCCTTTATCAACCAAAAGGCGCATCACGCCCAAAAGCGTGGAATCCGGATATTCCAGCAAAGCCAGAATGGCATTGCGCAAAACGTATTCCAGGCGCGGGCCCCAGGAATCGCTCCACAATTTTTTAAAAATTCCGATCAGGCCCGAAGCCACCAGATGCTGGTACTCGCGCCCGACCTTTTCAAAAACGTTAAAAGCAATGGGGAAATCCAAGTCCGCCGGGTTGAAATAAATCACGTCGTTAATCCGCTCGTTGGGCACGAAGTTAATCACCTTTTCCACCAAATCGCCATGCGGGTCCACCACGGCCACGCCCTTGTTGTTCTGAATATCCTGAATAATCATGTTCTCCAGCATGGTGGATTTGCCCATGCCGGTTTTGCCGATAAGATAAACATGCCGGCGCCGGTCGTCGGTTTTAATGCCAAAACGGCGCCGCTGGCCGCGGAAATTCGTTTCAGCTAGGACTGTAACGTCATTTTGTTTTTCAACTGGCATATTTATTATTCCCACGAATTACGAATACGCTACGCCTGCCCGCCTCTGGCGGGAATCTACAAATAATTCTTTTTCATTTGTAAATTTGTATTGTATTTGTAATTAGTGGGTATTTATTTAACGCGCGCGCTGCAAAACTCTCACCGAACCCGGGCGCACCGCATCACCAATAATCGGGTCGGCAGTGGAAGCTAAAGTATCGGTGGCCAGAGAAAGAAAATAGCCGGCCACAAAACTAATAATCATCAAGCAACAGGCTATTAAAACCACCACCGAGCGGGTAACGCCGCTGTCATTTTGAAAACAGAAATGATTATAATGAGACATAGATTAAAGTTAATTTTGGAAATTCTGAATATCATACAAATGGCAGATTTTCCGGCACACGCTCCGGCTCTGGACTTGGCTGTGATTCAGTAACAGGCAATTCCACTGGCGCCGGAGCGCGACTGGCTTCGCTTCTTTGTTTAAAGCGCGCCAACGCGCCCGGGATTTCCAAGGGCAAAGCTGGAGGCGCGCTGGCGCGCTTGGCCTGGGTGCGCGCCACTAACGGCGCTTTGACAGTTATGTTCGGGAAATGATAAATCGTGGCTAGTTCTTCGGTGTTTAAAATAATGCCATTTGAGCCCTTGGACCGGGAACGGCCTTGAAAAGCCCGCAAGATGTTGTTCTGCCGCCGCGCCATTCTCTGTTCTGTAAATAAATAATAAAGGCCTGAAGTCTTGGTGTATTTGTGCAAATCCAAAGTATTAAGATTCAAAGAACCTAACTGCTTGATAGAGCCCAGCATGGGCGACACGCCCCGGGCCCGGGAAAAAATTTTTTTCTTGGCTAAATAAACAAAACGGAACTTGCACCAGAACCCGGGCTTGCCCGCTTTCAGTTGGATGCCCTCAACCTGCGACCGCTCAGTGGGGGTAAGGTGCAGCATTAAGCTTGGCATATCCTCTTTTTTGGCTTCCTCGTCGCCAGAACCGTAAAAAGGAAAAACCGCCACGCAGGCCGCGTCTATCCACTTCAATAGGCCTCCCAAAGCCTGATCCATCAAACCGCCCGCCTTGGCCACCACTGCCTTGCCCGCGATTTTCATGGCTTCGGCATTAGCTTGCGGCAACCAATTGCGGTTGTACTCCGGGGTAATCACCAGCTGCAGCCAAATCTGCTCCCCGGGCCCGATCTTGTTCATGCTTTCCAAGAGTGAAGCCATGGGATCTTTAAATTCCTGGGAAAGAGCATGCTCAAATTCGCTGTACAGCCGGATGGGGTAATGGTTGCCGCGGCCCAGCACAAACTCGGTCCCGAACAGGTTGTATTCGTCCGAGGGAAAAGTCAGCTCTTTCAGCTCATTGTCAATCCCGTCCACGTAATCTTCCACCTGAGTGATTTCCGCGTCCGGATACTGGGCGTAAAACGCGCTTTCCACCAGGTCGCGATAATCTTCCATAGTATAGACCAAAAACTGCACGTAGCCGTCAATGCTCACTATTTCCACGCTGAAATAATCTACGGTTCTACCGACCCACCAATTATGCCAGATGGTGTTAGAGCCCGGCAGAGCGCCGTGCAAATGCGTAAAAATATGTTCCACGGCTTTGGGCGACTGTTCATTGTCCCGCGGCACGTCAATAGCCAGCAGTATGAACCGCCGCGTTTTAAGGTGATAAACCTCCCAGCGCCATTCGTGCCAAATGTTTTTAAAGGCGTCCCAAAGAATAATCACCACAAAAATCCAGCCGCCGTTGGCCATAAATATAACGCCAGCCCAAAAAGGATTGGGCGCGGCCATGAGGGCTTCCCAAACGCTGTACAGAAAATTATAGATGGAATAAAACCAACTAAAGAAGATATTCATTTTGGTTTTGGTATTTTACCGCCTTTATTATAACACAAACCCCCACACTTCATAAAGTCTGGGGGCAAGTGAATCAAATAATGAATTTTAGGCTGCTGGCTCGGATTGGCGCAACGAGTAATTATCATCTTCGTCGCGGACAAACTGGTCTTGGCTGGAGAGCGCCAAATAGACCGTGCCTTTTTTAACCAGGCGCTGCTCTAAAACTTTGGCCACAATCTCATCGCGCGACATCGGGCGGCCGGCTTTTTTAAACACTTCAACAATCACGTCGCTGACCACGCCCGGGGCATAACCCCATTCGCGCAGGGCGTAAATGCCGCGGCCAACCAAAACGTAACGCTCATCCAAAATCAGTTCATTATGAACAGTCGGGGCATAAGCTTTTTTGGCGTCAAAATTAGTCTGGTTGATGCGCTCGGTAATATCGCGGAAATGCAAGGGCTGACCGTGCTTTTTCATGATTAGATAAATCTTGTCGCCCATGCGCTTGGGGGTTACGGTTTTCCAATGCGTCAATCCCCATTCGCGGAAAGGATTGGTTTTAAGCCTGGTTGAAGTGCGCAGATGGGCGTACACCGGATCCAAACTGTCATCATTAAAACCAAAATGCTTCTGATGGGATTGGAAAGTCTCGGTGGCGCGGAACCGATTCAATAATTCCTCTTCAGTCAAAGGTTCGCCCTGGCTTTCCAAGATGCGAACCAGCTCGTCAATAGTGGCGCGCGT
>MHKO01000044.1:13950-21078 GCA_001818435.1 Candidatus Komeilibacteria bacterium RIFCSPLOWO2_02_FULL_48_11 | reverse complement strand
CGTGCTTTTCCAAACTGGACAAAACCACGATATTAACCGGCTTAACGGTTTCCACAAAATAAGGACGGTTTTTGACGTTCTTAATGGCCGCGTTCTCAATTTGGCGCACCCGTTCGCGGGTAACACTGTAACTTTTACCAATCTCTTCCAGAGTTTCCGCTTCCTGGCCATACAAACCAAACCGACGCCGCAAAACATCTTGTTCGCGGTTTCCTAATTCACGGAAAAGAGTAACCACAATTTGAATGGGATCAAAACTGGCCAGTTCCTGCTGTTCGCTGGCAGCCATTACTTTGTCTAAAATTGAAGTTACTTGGTCTTCCATATATTTAAAAAAATTGGCTAAAATTAGCTAAAAAAGACCTTTTTTCAGCCAATCTTTTGATATCATATCATAAAGACTATAAATAGTCAATCCAGCACCATATTTATCACAAACCGTGATAACCAATAATAAAACATGCAGCGCGACGGCTGCATCTCTACTCTGTTATTTGCGAAAATTTGTGATAAATATGGTGCTGGATTAATGCGCCTATTTTCACCTAACCAGAGTGCCCACCTTTTCGCCGCGCAACACTTTGGCCAAGACTCCGGGTTCATATTTAAAGACCACAGTCGGCAGTTTGTTATCTTGGCATAAACTGAAAGCCGTGGAATCCATTATTTTTAAATGTTGCACCAATGCTTCTTGAAAAGTGACTTCCGAGAGCTTCTTGGCTTTCTTGTCTTTATTTGGGTCCCCGGTATAGACGCCATCCACGTGAGTAGTGGCCTTAAGAAGAACCTCAGCGCCGATTTCCAAGGCTCGCAAGGCCGCGGCCGTGTCCGTGGTGAAATACGGGTTGCCGGTGCCGGCCGCGAAGAGCACGATTCTCCCTTTTGAGAGATGGCTGGTGGCTTTGCGCCGGATATAATCTTCAGCCACTTCTTTCATGGAAAGCGCGGTCATGACCCGGGTTTCGGCTCCTTGCTTTTCAATCTCAGCCTGCAAGGCCAAAGCATTAATCAAAGTGCCAATCATGCCCATGTAATCGGCCGTGGCCTGATCAATGGTCTGGCGAGGAATGGCGCGGCCCCGGAAAATGTTGCCGCCTCCGACGACCACGGCCAAATCAACCCCGGCCCGGCGGAGCCCCACCAGTTCTTTGGCAATGGCGCGGATTGAGCCAAAGTCCAGGCCAAAACTCTTTTTGCCCGAGAAAGCCTCACCTGAGAATTTAATGAGAATGCGTTTGTATTTAAGCTTCATATGGTCGCGTCATCCTGAGGCGTAGCCGAAGGATCTCATGTTTAATTTTGGGATCCTTCACTTCGTTCAGGATGACGATGCTTTTAAATTTGAACTCTTTTGAATTCTCCTATCTCAATCTTCTCCCCAATCTTACCCGTGGCCTCATCCAAAAGCGTTTGCACGGTTTTAGCGTCATCCTTGAAATATGGCTGCTTTAAAAAACAGACATCGCTATAGAACTTGGACAGTTTGCCCTCGATGATTTTATCGACCATATCCCCTGTTTTGCCGGCCTGCGCGGCCTCGGCCTTATAAATCTCTTTTTCTTTCTCAATTATCTCGGCTGGCACGTCTTCGGGTTTTAAGTAAATGGGGTTGGAGGCCACCGCGTGCATGGCCAAATCATGGGCCAGAGCCTGAAATTCGGCGTTGCGGGCCACAAAATCAGTCTCGCATTTCAAGCTCACAAACCCGGCCACTTTGCCATTAGAGTGCACGTAAGAGCCAATCCAGCCCTCGCCAGCTTGGCGCTCGGCGCGCTTGGCAGCTATCTTTTGGCCTTTTTTGCGCAAAAACTCAATGGCTTTGGCTTCATCGACGCCGGATTCCTGCAGAGCCTCTTTGATGTCCATGATGCCAGCGCCGGTCTGTTGGCGTAATTTTATAATAAGCTCTTTTTCGGACATAATTAGTAGCCGTCATTCCGACCGAGCCGCCGTACTCGGCGGGCGAGTGGAGGCCAGCCAGAGGCTGGTCAGCCTTTGGCCGAAATCTCGTGGATAACCGATGAGATCCCTCGACTCGGCGAGTACGCCTCGCTCGGGATGACGTGAAAATTATTTTATTACTATGGTTTAACCGCCGCTTCAGTAGCGATTGCCTTGGCCTTCTCTTTGCCGACAATCACGGCATCCGCGATGATACGACTGATTAAGTTGATGGATTTCAGAGCATCGTCATTGGCCGGAATGGGATAAGTTATTTTACCAGGATTGATGTTGCTGTCGCAAATGGCCACCACCGGAATCTTGAGCTTATTGGCCTCGGAAAGCGCGGTTTTATCATACTTGGCATCCACTATAAAAAGCAAGCTCGGCGCGCCTTTTAAGTCTCGCAGACCGCCCACCACTTCTTTTAAGTCTTCGCGCTCCTGCATGAAATCAAGCTGTTCTTTTTTGGTGTACTTGTCCAGCTTGCCGGCGGCCTGGTCATCCTCCAGCTGCTTCATGCGCTTAATCATGCCATTGACCGCCGGCCAGTTGGTGAGAGTGCCGCCGATCCAGCGGTTGACCATGAATGGCGAACCAGAACGCACCGCCTCTTCAACAACCGCAGTTTTGGCCAAAGGCTTGACCCCGACAAACAGCACGGCCTTGCCAGAAGCTGCTGTCTTGGCCACCGCCACTACGGCTTCAGCCAATTTCTCGCGGGTCTTGGCCAAGTCAATGATATGGACCCCGCCTCTTTTGCCATACAAAAAAGACTTCATCTTGGGATGCCACCGGCTGGTGGTGTGCCCGAAATGAACTCCGGCCTCCAATAATTCTTCCATTGATGGAAGTGTGACTTCTGACATAATATATTCTCCTTTTTCCGCCAAAAGGCGGCGACTACTGTTCTCACTGGCTTTGGGCCCCCCGTCGCCACCCTCTGGGTGGCTATGGGGGGAGGATCCTTGGCCTCAAACAGTATGATTGATAAAGTAGCCATATAATAGCATAAAATACAAAAAATGCAACCCGCCTCATCGGCGGATCCGCCGCCTGCCCGCCGTGGAGGCGGGAGGAGGCGGAGAAAAAAAGCAGCCAATCAAACTTTGATTGGCTGCGTTAATGAAAGGGCAATGCTATTGTATTTCAGACGTGCGCTTCTGAAATATCCACCCCCTCTTTGAGGAGTTTATACGACAGACTGTCAACCAGGGCGAGCCAGCTCGCCTCTATAATGTTTTCCGAAACACCAACTGTGCCCCAGGTGTGGTGCTCGTCTTCGGACTCTATGAGCACCCGCACTTTGGCAGCAGTGCCTTCCTGACCATTCGCCAACACACGCACCTTGTAGTCAACAAGGTGCACCAATTTAAGGCATGGGTATACCTGCTCGAGCCCCTGCCGAAGCGCCATATCAAGCGCATCCACTGGGCCAATGGCCGCGGCAACCGTGTGGTACGTCTCTCCGTTAACCACCAACCGCACGACGGCTTCAGCCTCAATTCCGTCCGCGGTCTTTTGATCCACTGTCCTAAAGCCGATGAGATGGAACGGGTCGCGGTACATGCCCAGCATCTTGCACGCGAGCACCTCTACCGAAGCATCAGCAGTCTCGAACGAGTAACCCTGGCTCTCAAGTAATTTGAGTTGCTCGAGTAGTTTTCGCACCGGCTCGCTTGCTTTGTCCATGCCTGGAAACAGGTGCTGGAGCTTGGCCAAAAGCGTAGCGCGGCCGGACTGTTCCGAGGTGACGAGCCGCCCCTGGTTGCCCACGAGCGCGGGGTCGCAATGCTGATACGATTCCGAGCACTTGACCATGGCATCGGCATGCACTCCGCCCTTGTGCGCGAATGCGCTTTCGCCAACGAACGGCTGCCACCGGTCTGGCGCAATGTTTGCCACCTCGCTCACAAAACGTGAAAAATCAGTAAGCTGCTCAAGGCCGTCAGGAGCTAGGCACCGGATATCCATACCCAGCTCGAGCACGGGCGCCACAGTACATAAATCTGCGTTCCCACACCGCTCCCCATAGCCATTGACAGTGCATTGCACCTGCTCCATACCAAGTTCTACCGCGGCAATGGTGTTTGATACGGCCAGGCCGATATCATTGTGCGTGTGGATGCCGAACTGAACCCCGCCAAACTGCCGGCGGACATCGCGTATAATGTTCTGCAGAATGCTCGTGCGTGTGCAACCGCGGGTATCGCAGAGCACAATTACCGATGCCCCGCCGTCGAGCGCGGCGCGGAGCGTCTCAAGCGCGTAGTCCTTGTCCGCCCGATAGCCGTCAAAGAAGTGCTCCGCATCATAGCAGACGCGCCTGCCCTGGTCCTTAAGAAAACGCACCGAAAACTCAATCAGACGCAGGTTATTTGTAAGCGTGGTGCCGAGCACCTTGGTTACATGCAAATTCCAGCTCTTGCCGAAAATGGTTACATGCTTAGTGCCGGCCTTCAGCAACGTGGCCAGTCCCTCGTCATTCTCCGGAGTGCGATTCACCTTATGCGTGCTGCCGAATGCCACCACCTGCGCGTGCTCGAATGATTCTTGGCGCAATCGTTCAAAGACTTCCAAATCCTTGGGGCTAGTCGGGTTCGGCCATCCAGCTTCAATAAAGGCAACGCCCAAATCGTCAAGCCGGCGCGCAATGAGCAGTTTATCTTCAAATGAAAACGAAATCCCCTCGGCCTGCGCACCGTCCCGGAGTGTGGTATCGTAAATTTCGACCATGTTGGCTTTCCTCTCTGTGAGATGTGAAGTAAAAATAATTTGTAAAGATCAAGTTCTGCCAAAAAATTTTCTTTGACAAAACAATCAAAAAAGCCCTCGCCAGTGGAGGGCTTCTTGAATCGTTTTATCAAAATTTACCTAACTAAAAGCCAACCACTCGCGAAAGGGGTAATAATAATGCTGATAATGATGTTGCGGGTGGAGGTCATAGCTTGTGGATAAAGTTTAGCATAGATTGGAAAAGTGTCAAATGTCTGATCAGCCAAATCTCTTCTCTACTTCCCCTTCTTTAAGCTCTCTTTCTGACCACCTGCCAAAACGCGCCCCGCAATCTTTACACTGTATTTCACTCACGCCATCATAATATTCTGGGCTATCGTGGGAATATTCAACCATAATAATGTTTTCACTTCCGCATTTTTTGCATTTTTCTTTTTTTTGAACATTTTCACTGGCCATACGAATTATTTAACACTTTTTGTTAATTTTTGGCTAACATAAGATATTGTTTTACCATGTGTAAAATATAACATTTTTAATAAATCAACATTTTCTCTTGTCACGGTTTTGTCAACATAACCGTGAAAAGGTGGCAAAAATTACTATGTTTTCACGATTTTGGCTGTCTTTGCCAAAAAATTAGAAATCATGCCACAACACCTGATTGGTCACCTCATGATGATAAATAATTTCCGAGGGCTTAATCAGGCTGCCCAAGGCCTTGGGGCTGCGGTCCGAGGCGGCCTGCTTGTAGCTGGCATACTTTTCTTGATTCACGCTGCCTAATATCTTGGCCGCAAAGTCGCTCCCCTTAAAAATCTTGATGGCATCGTTAATGTTGTCCGGCAAAAAACGCAAGCGCTCGCGCTTGTCTTTGCTTTTCTGCAATGGCTGGCCTTCCAGCCCGGTTTTCATGATGGCGTAGAACGCCAAATAAGGATTGGCATCCGGAGCGATGGAGCGGATTTCCAGGCGCGTGCTGTTTTCATTGCCCGCTGGAATGCGGATCATGGCCCCGCGGTCAATGGCTGAAACTTTAATTTGGTTCGGCGCTTCAAAACGCGGATCCAAGCGGCGGTAGGCATTGACGCTGGAATTAAACACCAAACAAACCTCCGGAGCGTGGTTTAAAGTGCGGGAAATGAAATCGTGAGCCAGATCCGACAAGCCGTCCTGGCCGCGGCGGCTGTAAAAAATGTTTTTATTGTTTTTGAACAAAGAAAAATTAGTGTGCATGCCCGAGCCGTTAATGCCGGAAAAAGGCTTGGGCAAAAAAGTGGCTGTCAGGCCCAAGCTGTTAGCCACCTGCCGACAAACTAATTTGTAAAGCTGAACCTGGTCCGCGGCCCGGACAGCGTCGGCGTAGGCAAAATTCATTTCAAACTGCGACGGCGCCACCTCGGGATGGTCTTTTTCGTTTCTAAAACCCAAGGCGCGCTGGGCCTCGGCCGCGCGGTCAATAAACTGGCGCAGCTGGCCCAAGGGCAAGGAGTGATAATAGCCGCCAGTGGAAATAAGGTTAAACGTTCCGGTCTCGGCATAGCGTTGTTCCGCCCCCGCGCCAGCCACCAGAAAACCCTCAATTTCCGGGGAGGCATAAGCAATTAAACCTTGTTTTTTCTTGAGCTCGCGGCTGTAAAATTTTAATTGCCCTCGGAAATCAGATTCGTACGGCGCGCGGTCCCGTCCCAGAACATCCGCAAACATTATCACCTTGCCAGGGCCAAACACGTCAGCCGGCAGCCAGCGGAGGCTGGCCCAGTCAACAGAGAGGCGCAAGTCTGATTCGTGCTGTTGGCTGAAGCCGCGCACCGAAGAGCCGTCAAAAGTTAAATTATCAGCCGCGGAGAGGAGATATTTCTTGTCATAATCCAGCATGTGAAAACGGCCTTCCAAATCCGTAAAGCACAAGGTGACGGCCTTGAGCCTCTTTTCTTTGGCCAGATAAGCCCGGCGCTCCTTGGCCAGCTCCGTTGCGCCAGCGCTCTCGGCCCGCTCCAGAGCCTGCAAATTCATGGTTTCCAGCTCATCATAGGAAATTTCAAGAAAATTTTTCAAGTTTTCAGCTTCTGGCATATTGATTTATGATAATTTGTTTAATAATTAGCGTAAAAATAAACTAACTTATGCTAATTATAACAAATTTGTAAAAATAAAAAAGAGTCATGCCTCTCGGCTTGGCCCATGAGCCGGAGTTTAGTTGGCTTGTGCTTGTTGCCTACTTGTGGATAGTCAAAACCCTTGCATTTTCCCGCAGAGTATAGTATGGTATTTTTATTATGAAAAAAGACATCCATCCTAAATATTACCCTCAAGCCAAGGTAACTTGCGCCTGCGGCAATACTTTTACGACTGGTTCAACTATGCCGGAAATCCACACGGAAATTTGCTCAAATTGCCATCCTTTTTATACTGGCAAACAGCACTTGGTGGATACGGCCGGACGGGTGG
>MHKO01000044.1:0-13919 GCA_001818435.1 Candidatus Komeilibacteria bacterium RIFCSPLOWO2_02_FULL_48_11 | reverse complement strand
GCGGTTCCAACGTTTGGTTAAAAAATCAGCCGAAACAACGGCCAAGCGCAAAGCCAGCCGAGCCAAGACTGCCAAGTCAATTAAGAAAGAAGCTCCAGTCAAGACAGAAGCGGATAAAAAATAACACTGTCAAAGCCGCCTCATTCAAGCTATACTGCAAGCATGGTATGGCTAAAGTGAGGCGGTTTTTAATTGTCATCTCGAGGCCTTGATGAATTTAATAAGGGGATCCTCTCGCCCCACGACATCGCAATTTATTGATTTTCGTTAATTTGTTTCTCTCGCCCATGGTTAATAGCGTCTTCTGTTAGGGGCTCGGGATGACAGTAAAACTATATGCTTCAACAAGCCAAACAATTAAAACAACGCTTGGCTGAACTCGAAAAATCGCTCCAAGAAAGCGCCGTGGTTTCTAATCCTAAAAAACTGCAAGCCCTATCTCAAGAATACAGCAGTTTAAAAGACAAGGCCGCTGTGGCCGAATCTTACGAAAAAGTAAGCCAGGCTTTGGATGACGCCAATAAGACCAAGGCTGAAGCCGATGACCCGGAACTGGCGCAAATGGCCGCGGACGAAATTATTAAGCTAGAGGCGGAGAAAGAAAAACTGGAAATTGAACTCAAGGCTGCTCTTTTGCCGGCTGACCCTAAAGACGACAAAAACATTATTATGGAAATTAGGGCCGGGGCTGGCGGCGACGAATCAGCCTTGTTCGCGGCCCAGCTTTTCCGGCTCTACAGCCGCTTGGCCGAAAGCAAGGGCTGGAAAGTTAATCTTCTTTCGGCAAACCGCATTGGCATTGGCGGGGTTAAGGAAGTTATTTTTGAAATCAAGGGCCGCAATGTTTATTCTCTGCTCAAATACGAGAGCGGGGTGCACCGGGTGCAAAGAGTGCCGGAAACGGAAAAAAGCGGCCGGGTGCACACTTCCACGGCCACAGTGGCAGTGCTGCCTGAGGCCGAAGAAGTTGATTTGGCCATTGACCCCAAAGATTTAAAGATTGAAACCAACACAGCCCGGGGCCATGGTGGCCAATCAGTCAATACTACTTACTCAGCCATCCGCATGACTCACATCCCCACTGGTATTTCCGTTTCCTGCCAGGACGAGCGCAGCCAGCAGCAGAATCGCGAACGCGCCATGATGATTATGCGCTCGCGCATCTTGGACCATTATGAAGCCGCCAAACAGAAAGCCGAACGGGCCGAACGCTCAAGCCAGATAGGGACCGGGGACAGGAGTGAAAAAATCCGCACCTATAATTTTCCCCAGGACCGCCTAACCGACCACCGCTTAAAGCAGAGCTGGCATAATTTGGCGGTGATTATGAATGGAGGAATAGATGAAGTTATTGAGGCGTTGCGGGAGGAGGATGTGAAAGAGAAGTTACAAGTTTCAAGTGTCAAGTTACAAGATTAAAAAAACAAATCTTGAAACTTGAAACTCGTAACTTGAAACTTTTTATGTCCACGATTCGTAGTTTGCTGCAAGAATCCTACAAAACATTAGCGCATCTTGACACCGCACTCCTCGACTCTGAGATTCTTTTATCTTTTGTTCTGCGCCAGCCGCGCGAGTATATTCTGGCTCATGCGGAAGACGAGGCCGCGGCTGATAAAGCCAAACAATTTTATGCCCTCATTGCCCGACGCGCCAAACATGAGCCCATCGCCTACCTCATCCGGCAAAAGGAATTTTATGGCCGCAATTTTTTTGTGGACAGCAGCGTGCATATCCCCCGCCCGGCCACCGAGGATTTGATTGATTACGCCAAAGACAACGTAACCGCGGATTTTAACGGCACGTTCGCGGACATTGGCGCTGGCTCGGGCTGTATTGCCATCACCCTTGCGCACGAATTTCCTCACGCGAAAATTATCGCAACCGACATCTCACAGGACGCGCTCGACGTGGCACAGCGCAACGCGCGCGACCACAACATCGCAGAGCGCATTGACTTCCGCCTCGGCGACCTCTTTGAACCTTTGACTGAACCTGTTGACATTATTGTCAGCAACCCTCCGTACGGGTGGCCGCAGGCCACACAAAGCGCAAAGGGCGAAGTGTGGAGCAATGACCCTGAAGTGTTGTTCCAGCCAGCCATCAGCTACGAATCCGGCGCAGACGGGCTTGATATTATCCGCAGATTCATCAGCGAACTGCCCGATTACCTCGCGCAAAATGGCCAAGCATTCATGAAATTCGACCCAAGACGAAAAGACGAAGTGTGCGCCCTGCTCGAACAATCTCCTTTTATTTACACAATCAAAAAAGACCTCGCTGGCTTCGACCGCATCGCGCGGTTGACAAGACAATAGTTCTTCTTAATTATATTTGACTTCGCGATTGCCAGGAACGATTTCCACCCAAGCCTGGCCGGTTTTTAAAATAAAAGGCTTGTCCCCCAGAAACCACTGGGTCTGCGCTTCTCTGGACTCTTTTTTCCATTGGCCCGTGAATACTTTCCCATCGCGGAAAAAGAGCGCTTCGCCCTCGCCAATTATATTAATTCCAATCCGGTCATAGCCGCTGGGCAAAAACCATTCTCCCGGAACTTTTTGGACAATCACGGTGGCCGCCGCGAGCTGTTCTTTGTTATTATAATCAAGATGAGGTCGGCCAGCCAGACTGCGCTGGTACAAACCAGAAGCAGCGTCATATTGGTAAGACGGGTTAAAAATCACGCCCGGCGAAAAAGTGATGGTAATCTGGCTCGCCTCGCCGGTCGCCTCCCGAGCCTGCTCCCGGCTGGCTTTGTCTTTGGCTTCTTTTTCCCATTGCCACGAGAGCTTGTAATAGTCCGGGCTGGTCAATTCAAAATCAGCCAAAGCTTTGGCTATTTTTTCTCCGGAAGTGAACAAATTGTGCGGCGCGGCCAATGATCTGTCCCGCCAGAGGTAAATTGGGCCCAAACCGGAAATTTCGTTTAAATTAATTAATTGTTTCTGACCAACCAGTTCCTTAAGAAGAGCCAGGCCTTCGGGCGAACCGCCGGCATGCCAGAAAAATCCGCCCCAGCCAGCCGCCAGCTGCACAAAATAAGGCCGGGCGCTGCGCACCGGCCCGATTCTCTCAACCTCGGGCGGCCCGGCAAACACTGGCGCCAGCCGCGTGGAGCCGCCTTCGGCCAGAGTTTCATAAACCACCGCGGCCGGGCTTAAACCGGCGTGATAAGGCCGTGCTTCCGGAGAATTATCTATCATGACAATCACCGGATAATTTTTAGGGTCATTAAAAGGCGTGCTCACGGCCTGGCCTTTGATTTCTGATTCCTTGTTTTCCGAATCGCCCGGACCAGCGCTTGGCCGGCCGCCGAAGAGCTTAAAGCCCGAATACCACATCAAGACAATCACCAACAAAAAAACACTGACTTTCACTAATAGTTGCCAGTGCTCGTTTAAGTATTTTAAAACTTTATTTTTGTTTTGCATAATGAAATTTGGAATTTACAGAATTTTAACTGTCATCCCGAGGCGTTAAAGGACGCGCTTCAACTAAATGGACGTAGGAAACATAGTAGCTTAGTTCGCCGCGATGGCTGAGGCACGCCGAGAGGATCCCATGTTAATTGCGATTACCACGGGATCTCCTCGGCCTGCCAAGTGTCTGTAGATTTATAAGTTCATTGGTAATCAAAATTTCTTGTGATTTATTAGGTTCATTGAGGCCTCGAGATGACAAAATATAATCACCGAAATTCTGTAATTCCAAACCACCATTATTTTTTTTCAACTGGCGGAGTCCCTGTTTTTCCTTCCTTTTCCCCCTCTCCTTCTCCTTCCACTTTTTCTTTCTTCTCGGTCAATACTTCAATGGCCGAAACATCGGCCTTGACTTCGCCGGAGAGAGCGGCCAATTCAGCTTCGCTCCGCGGGGCTGACACTGAAAGCACAATGGTTTCCGGATCCAATTTAGACTTTATGCCCGCTGGCAGTTTCAAATCCTTGACCTTAATATGGTCTACAAACGTCTTTAAGGGCTCAATTGATACTTCCAGCGAATGGATTAATTCCGCGGGCAGACATTCAATCTCTAATTCATTCAGTTGCTTCACTAAAGTTCCGCCTAAATCTTTCACTGCCAATGAGGCGTCCGTAAAATGAAGCGGGATTTTAGTATGCAAAACTTTGTCCATCCTCACTTGATAGAGGTCAATGTGGACCGGCTGGCCGGAAACCGGGTCGTTCTGCCAATCCTGCAAAATGGCTTTAACGGTTTTGTCTTCATTATCAAGGCGCACGTCAAACAAGCTGCTTTTACCGCTCGTGCGCATCAATTTTTTCAATGCTCCGGCAGGAATGCTAAAATTGCGGCTCCCGACGCCTTCGCCGTAAATAACGCCCGGCACTTCGCCGGCGCGTCTTGTTTTAACGGCCTCGTGGCTGCCGCCGCCTGGCCGTTTCTTTAAAGTAATTGTTGCCGCGTTGGGCATAAGTTATTCTTTTAGCAAAGCCGATAAATCAGAATCAACGGTTAGCGTTTGATAAGCTTCAATCACGTCATCTTCGCTCAATGATTCGCTGTTCTTAAAACGCATCACGTCCTGGCTGGTGAGGTCGGTAATCAAACCCACGGAGGAAATGCCAATTGAGCCGGTTATCACCACCGCCACGATGGAACTGCGGCAATTGCCGCATTCCACGTGAATCAGGTGAGCGCCGTCTTTTTGCTCCAAAATCTTGGCTTCAGTCGGACTGTAATGCGCGTTACAAAGAGGACAATAGGAAATTAAGCGCAAGTTGTCAAGCGAAGAAGATGAATGTTGGAAATTTGAACCTGGATTGGCCATAATTTTGAATTAAGGATAACTTAAAATTCCGTTTCCGTCAACCCAGCCTTCGCACACTTTTTTTACCAATTATTAATCAAACTAGGACTTACGCATTTGAGTAAGAAGTTCGTTCTTATTTTTTCGAAAGCCCTCTATATCATCAACAATGATTATATCCCGATATTGTTGTCCTCCTAACGTGTCAAAAAGTAATTGATTTTGTCGTGTGTGTGTTTTGATAAGTATTTTTTTAGCATACTTATTTCTTTGGCATGATTTCATCAAATTATCCATAGCTTCACTTATTGTTTCTGATTCTCTTTGCACTTTAATTGGTATGGGAACCATTAAGTTATCAATCCGCAAGAAACCGTCAATACCTCTGTTTCTTTGAACTGGAACAGCATCGATTTTGTTTAATATGTTAACAACCTCCTTTTTCTGATTACGATAGGCATCCTTGCCATTTTGCAGTAGATGAGATTCCGATTTTATGGGGTTTTCAAGTCTATTCTTTGTTAGCTCGATTGCGTCTCTTGAATTATCAATGCCTATATATTTACGATTTAAGAATTTTGCGGCCACTAGTGTTGTGCCGCTTCCACAAAATGGGTCAAGCACTAGGTCGTTCTCATCAGTGGATATTTTGATGATTCGTTCTAACAAAAGAATGGGCTTTTGCGTTGGATAGCCCACACGTTCCATGGCCTTTGGATTTAGGTAGGGAATTTCCCAAACATCTGACAATGGAACGCCTTTTTTTTCTTTTGTTAATTCATAACCTCCATTCCCGCTTTCTTTATACTTAGTTTTTCCGTTTTGATCTCGCATGCGCTTTTGAAAAATTTGATCGATATTGGTTGTCGGCGAGTATTCATCGTAAATTGTATTAAATTTAAAGTCATCCGTTTTGCTGTAAAAAAGAATGATTTGGTGTGAGTTAAGCAGGCCCTTTTTTGCGTTTGACCACCTTTTATATGACCAAACGATTTCGCTTTGGAAGTTGCCTGTACCAAAAATTTCATCGAGTGCAACGCGAAGCTGGTGAGCGGCTGATTTATCGCAATGCAGGAAGATACTGCCTGTATCTTTTAATACTCGCCTGCATTCAACAAGTCTGTCTTGAATATATGTTCTATATTTATTTATATTGTCCCAGGTGTCGTCAAAAGAATACTCTTTTGAATTATCCCTTGTTTTGAGATTTTGTTTTTTTTGAGTAAAAAAAGGCGGATCTAAATAGACTAAATCTACAGACTTATCGGTAATATTTTTTAGTTCTATTAAGCAATCGCCGTGTATAACCATAGTTTTTATTGTTTTGTTTTTTCCTTGGCAATTTTTTGCAGAATATTCAGTAAATCTACACCCGTTTCCTTTTTTATGTATTTCCAGGCGTCATCGCCAAAGTAGTATTTACCGCCAACGCCAGCATAGATTGTTTTTAGGGTTTCTTGAATTTTTATCGCCTGCGCTCTATTGGGATAATAAAACATAATCCTAATAGGGCGATAAGCGTATTTTTTGATATTTTGCACTCTTGCATGCTCTTTGGTGATATGATCACCGTCTGTAGTTGCATCTCTCCATTTAATTTCGAAAGCATTCTTGTCAACCAAGCAATCTATTTCAAATGTTTTTGGCCTTTTGCCTGTCTTGTTTTGAATTTTAACTTTGCGCTGTGTATTTGGAAATTTTTCCTCAAAACAAAGTATTGCCACTTCTTCTAAAAAAGAGCCGGCATACTTATATAAAAATCGCCCCTTGTTTTGGTAAATATCAATTAATTCTCCCTCTTTATCCGTAATGCCCAGAACCTGATAAATAAGATAGTGGGAATTATCGTCTTCTTTCATTTCTTTAATGCGTTCCGTCGTTTTTGCTTTAAGATTTCGAGCGTATTGCTCGGCGATAGCTTTGATTTTCTCTTCGATTGTTTGGGTCATATAACCTCATTCTAGCGCAAAAATGGAAAAAATACCATTTTTTATAACCAAAAAATGCTAAATTTATGTTTATTTTCTGGTATTCTGAGCCAAGCCCAAACCTAAAAAGCTCGCCAATAAAGAACTGCCGCCGTAACTGACAAACGGCAAAGTAATTCCCGTAATTGGGAAAATCCCCATGTTCATGCCGATATTGATGACCGCTTCTGAAAGCAGCATGGTAAAAATCCCTAAAAGCAAAAAATTAGTGAACAAATTCTCCCCTTCCTTAATCAGCCGATAAACGCGGCGCAACAAGAGCAAATACAAAGCAAAAACTACGGCGGCCCCGACAAATCCCAGCTCTTCGGCCAAAGACGCGAAAATAAAATCAGTCTCCTGCTCCGGCAAAAAATTAAGCTGGCTCTGGGTCCCGAGCCCCAAGCCGCGGCCAAAAAGCCCGCCCGAGCCAATGGCCACTATTGACTGCCGGACATTATAGCCCGCGCCTAGCGGGTCGGCTTGGGGATTAAGAAAAGTCAGCACCCGTGAGCGCTGGTAATTGTGCAGCAGGCCCCAGCCGATTACGCCCGCCACCGCCAAGGCCAAGGCCAGAAATAAAAACTTGCGCCGGTCCAGCCCGGTGTAAAGCACCATTACCAGCCCCACTAAGGCCATAATAAAAGCCGCGCCAAAATCCGGCTGGAGCAAAACCAGCCCCACTGGCAAGGCCACCCAAAAAACCACTTTCAGAAGATGGCGCCAGTTGGCAATGTCAAAATTCAGCCGCTCCAAAGTGGCGGCCCAAAAAATAATGCAGGCGATTTTGGCAAACTCGGACGGCTGCAAAGCCAAAGGCCCAAAAAAGAACCAGCCGCGGCTGCCGCGAGTGGCCTCGCCTAAAACCAAAAGCAAAACCAAAAGAGCCAGAACGACTAAATAAAAAGGCCAGGAGATGCTCCGCCAAAAATGGCGGTCAAAAGACTGAACCGCGAAAAAGACGGCCACGGACAGGCCTAGCCAGATAAGCTGCCGCAAAAAAAGATTTTCCTGGGGCCAGCTTAAGCTGTAAATTAACACCAAACCAAAAACAGACAAGCCCAGCGCGCTGCCAAAAAGAAGCCAGTCAATATTGCTAAATAGCCGCCCCAGACGGAATCGCATAATCTTGCTTAAAATTTTGTTTCTCCGCCGGCTGGCAAGCGAAAGCCTGTCTGGTCCAAAACGTTAATTTGAGGATAAACTTCCACCCTTGGATTCAAGGGCAAAGATTGCAGCCAGCGCAGTTCCAAATTGGCTGTTGCGCCCGAGGCCAGGCTGTCAGTTTCCGCCAAGCCAACCGCCACCGGCGTTTGCGCTTGCAAAAGCACCACCGCAAAACGAGGCGTCAATAAATCGTAAATAGTATTGTTCTGCACCGAAAAAGTAGCAGCCGTAGCTCCATCCGCGCTACTGGCTTGGGCTTCAACCACCGCAATCTTGGCGCGAAAATCAGCCAGGCGCTCTAAAATTTTTTTGTCTTTCAGGCGCTGCCATTTTTTCGGCAAGACCGTTATTGCGGCTTCAGCAGGCAAAGCGTTAACCGTTATCCCGCGCGCCAATAAAACGGCTTTGGATTCAGGCAATACAAACGCCGAGTCTGGCAAGGTTTGGCCATCAGCCCAGGAAAAAACATAATCCACTTCCAAATACCAATTGCTGTTTGGATTTTCGGCCCAAGCCATAAAATCAGCTGTCTGGTCATCGCGCCCCAGGAGCGCCGTTGCTTCGGAGATGGCCGGCGGCAAAGGCGCGTTTTGGCTGTGGAGTTTTTCTACGGCCAGCTGCGCCCCGGTCCAATCACGCAATAAAGCGTCATTCCCGGCGGTCCCTTGCATAAAGCCATAAAGCTGTAGCATGGCCAAAACCCAAATAACCGCCACCAAAAGCACCAGAAAGAGCCGGGTAGCGCGGTCAATAGTGCCCTTGTGCGCCAGGTACCAGTAGCCATAGCGCAGATATTTGCCAACTCGCGGGTCTTGATATTCTTGAATAACCATATTCGCTATTATACCATATTTTATCCCCACAACGCACTATGTTATACTACCCTAATAAATCTTAAACAAAAAAACTATGCTTAACATTCCTATCCAAACCACCCAGGACGTGCTTTTTGCGGCCCTGGCCGGCGGCGCGGCCTTGGTAGCCATTTTCCTGTGCTGGACGCTTTATTACCTGATACTGAACCTGCGCGACATTCACGTTGTCACCAAAGACGCAAGAGAGCGCCTGGAAAAGTTCTGGGAAGTGATAGATTTAATCCGCGACAAATTGCAAGTCGGCGGCGCTGTTTTTACGCTGGCGGCCCGCGGCATTAAAGAACTGGCGGAGTATGTGAGGGAGTGGAATGAAAACGCAACCAAGCAAAAGGCTCGCAAGAAAAAAATAGAAAGCGAATAATAAAATAGTAAAATTTCCAAATTCCAATTTCCAAGCTCCAGTAAATTTCCAATAACCAAAATCCAATATTGGAAATTGAAATTTGGAGCTTTACTGGAAATTGGAAATTGGTGATTGGAAATTATGAGTTTTGTCCATCTCCATTGCCACTCGCACTATTCCCTGCTTGACGGTCTTCCGAAAATAGACGGCCTGATTAAACGCGCCAAAGAAATCGGTTCCCCGGCCCTGGCTTTGACTGACCATGGCGTCATGTATGGCGCGATTGAGTTTTACGAAAAAGCCAAAGCCGCCGGCATCAAGCCGATCATCGGCATTGAAGGCTATCTGGCCCCAGCGAGCCGCTTTGACAAAAACCCCAACGAAAAACCATATCACCAAATCTTATTGGCTAAAAACCTGGAAGGCTACAAAAATCTGATGAGGCTCTCCAGCCGCTCGCATCTGGAGGGCTTTTATTATAAACCGCGTTTTGACAAAGAATTGCTTGAAGAATACGCCCCTGGCCTGGTGGCCACCTCCAGCTGTTTGCAGGGCGAAATACCGCAGCTTATAGTCAGGGGCCAGACTGATAAAGCCATTGAGATTATCAAAGATTACCAAAAAATTTTTGGGCTGGAGAATTTTTATCTGGAAGTTCAGCCGCACCCCGAGATTCCGGAACAGATTGAACTCAACAAAATCCTTCTGGAGATTGCCAAGGAATACAACATCCCGACCATTGCCACCAATGATTCGCACTACATCTCTCCGGACGAAAAGGAGGCGCAGGATATTATGGTCTGCGTGGCCACCGGCAAAACAGTGGACCAGACCGACCGCTTAAAAATGACTGGCGTGGATTTATCCATGAAAACCGAGGCCCAAATGCGCGCCGCTTTTCCTAACAACCCGGAAGTGATTGACGAAACTCTGCGCCTCTCGGAACGTTGCAACGTTGAACTGGAACTGGGAAAATTTTTCTTTCCTGTTTTTGAGCTGCCCGAGGGCGTTTCCGCTGATGATTATTTGAAACAATTGACTGATGACGGCTTAAAAGCCAAGTACGGCGAGATTTCGGAAGAATACCAAAAACGGGTGGACTATGAGCTGGAAGTGGTGGCTAAAAAAGGCTATGCCGCCTATTTCCTGATTGTGGCTGACTACACCAACTGGGCGCGCTCTCACGGCATTATTTCCACCACCCGCGGCAGTGCGGCCGGCTCCTTGGTTTCGCACGCTATTGGCATCACCACAGTCAACCCCATGATTTTTCAGCTGCCTTTTGAGCGCTTTTTAAATCCCTACCGGCCGAGCGCGCCTGATATTGACATGGATTTCGCGGACAACCGGCGCGATGAAGTGCTAGATTACGTGCGGCAAAAGTATGGAGAAAATAAAGTGGCCCAGATTTGCACTTTCGGCACCATGCAAGCCCGAGGCGCGGTGCGCGACTGCGGCCGGGCCCTGGCTTATCCTTACGCTTTCTGCGACCGCATTGCCAAGCTCATTCCTTTTGGCCGCCAGGGTTTTCCCATGACCATTGACCGGGCGCTCGCGGCCACCCCGGAACTGAAAGAGCTTTTTGACACCGACACCCAGGTTAAGCGTCTGCTGGAGATTGCCAAAAAAGTGGAAGGCTCGGCCCGGCACCCTTCGGTGCACGCGGCCGGGGTGGTGATTGCCCCCACGGATTTAACCGACTTCACGCCCTTGCAACGTGAAACCGGCGGCGAAAAAATCATCACTCAATATGAAATGTATTCTTGTGAAAGCACTGGCCTGGTGAAAATGGATTTGCTCGGCATCCGCAATCTGGCCATCTTGGGCACAGCCATTGATTTGATAAAAAAGACCAAAGGCGTGAATATTGACATTGACAACATTCCCCGCGACGATAAAAAAACATTTGAACTTCTGGCCCAGGGCCGAACCATGGGTCTATTTCAGCTGGGCGGCGACGGCATGACCCGCTATCTGGTGGAGCTGAAACCCACCAAACTGACGGACATCATGGCCATGGTGGCCTTGTTCCGACCCGGGCCCATGGAATCCATCCCGGAATTCATCAGCCGCAAACACAATCCCAACCGCATCACTTACCTGGATGAACGGCTCAAAATCATTCTCAAAGATTCCTACGGCATCATCACTTACCAAGACGATGTGCTGTACACGGCCATAGAGATTGCTGGCTACAACTGGGCCGAGGCTGACAAACTGCGCAAGGCCATGGGCAAAAAAATTCAAGCCGAAATGGCCAAGCAAAAAAATAAATTCATTGACGGCTGCATCAATAAAGGCAAAATTGACAAAAATAAAGCCGAGGCGCTCTGGCACCTGATTGAACCGTTCGCGGCTTATGGATTTAACAAGGCGCACGCCGCCTCTTACGCCATGGTGGCTTATCAAACCGCTTACCTGAAAGCGCATTTCCCGGCCGAGTTCATGGCCGCGGTTATGACCGCGGAATCGGACGATATCGCCAAAGTGGCCGAAGCAGTAGCTGAATGCGCGGAGATGGGAATTAAAGTCCTGCCCCCGGACATCAATGAAAGTTTTTCCACTTTTACCGTGGTGAATGACCAGACCATCCGCTTTGGGCTCAAGGCCATTAAAAACATCGGCAGCCACATTGTGGAAGTAATAATCGCGGAACGCAAAGAACGCGGGGTTTTTGCCGATATCTCCGGCTTTTTGCGCCGGGCCGCAGACAAGGATTTAAACCGCAAATCTTTGGAAAGTTTTATCCGCTCCGGCAGTTTGGACCGGTTCGGGAGCAGACATACGCTGGAAGCTAACATTGAAAGACTGCTCGCTTTTTCACGAGAAGAACGCGAAGCAACCGAGCGCGCGCAATCTTCGCTTTTCAGCGCCGGCGAAGCCAAGGAGCGCCAGCTGGCCTTGAACCAAGTTCCAGGCAATGTTAAAGAATACCTGCAATGGGAAAAAGAATTGCTGGGACTTTACCTTTCCGGCCACCCGCTGGACCAGTTCCGCCACCTGCTCTCCCAAAATTCCGTCACCTTAAGCTCTATCCAGTCTCCCCAAAAAGGCATTGCCATCCGGGTGCTGCTGAAAGAAATCAAGCAAATCACCACCAAGCGCGGGGAGCTGATGGCTTTTGCCAAGGTTGAAGATTTGTCCGGCGACATGGAAGTCATAGTTTTCCCGAAAATTTACAGCCAGAACCGCGAGTTGTGGCAAGCGGACCAGCTCTTAATCATTAAAGGCGACTGCGAGGAGCGCAACGACGCTTTTCAGCTTATCTGCCGCGAGGCCTCAGCCTGCACAACTGACTCCTCCGAGGCGCCGGTTTTGAATTACCAGAGTTTGGAAATCTGCTTGCCCGCGAGAACCGATAAAAATATATTTGCCGAATTGAAAAAACTGTTGTATAATTATCCGGGTGCGATGCCGGTTATTCTGCGCCTTAATGGCTCTAAAAAACTTAGATTACCGATTGGCGTCAATCCTAAAAAACAACTCCTAGAAGAACTAAGCAAAATTGCCAGCGATGTTCAAGTTAAATAGCGATACGAAAATCATACGAAACATGCGAAAAACACTAAAATACAAATTTCGTATTTTTCGTATGATTTCGCATTAATTTAGTATCGCCCCTATGAGTTTATTTCAATCCACGCAAAAGAAAATCGCCCAAGGAACCAAAACGCTCTCCCAGGCCATTACTTTAAAATCCTACCGCAAGCTGGCCATTAATTTTTTAATTCTCACTTTGAACTTAATCATCATTATCCTCTACTTTACCCTGTCCCAGGCAAAAATTATTATCGTGCCGGCCAAAGAAGTCATCACCCATAAGATGCAAATCCCCATAAAAGAAATAGTTGTTGATGGCGACAAGGCTATTAGCGGCCGGGTGGTGGAGCAAACCGTTGCGGCCACGGAAACTTTTGACATCAAATCCGAAAGCGAAATTCCGGCCCAGGCCACCGGCGAAATTACTATCCACAATAAAACCGCCTCCCGCAACCAGCAATTGGTGGCCACAACCCAGTTCGCTTCCGAAAATGGAATTATCGTCCGCCTTAAGGAAAGCGTCACTGTCAAAGCCGGCAGCAGCGTTACCGCGGCCGCTTATGCCGACAAAGAAGGCAAAGACGGCGAAGTCGGCCCTGGCCGGTTTGAAATCGTCAAGCTCAAAAGCGACAAGGATAAAATCTACGGCGAGGTCGCCAAAAAATTCACTGGCGGAACTAAATTAGTGAAAATGGTTTCCCAGGAAACTTTTGACAAAGCCCAAAAAACCGTTGAAGAAAAACTGAAAAAACAAGCAACCGAAAAACTGGAATCACTGGCCCCGGGCGTTAAAGAAGACGAAATCACCATTATCATTACCAGCTTAAAACCAAGCGCCAAACCCGGCGACTTGAACATTGACAGTTTTACCATAACAGCCGAGGCTATAGGCCGGGTGATAGTTTATGACAAAAAAGCGGCTAAATCGCTCATTAGAGAGGATTTGGCCGCAAACGCGCCAGCCAATAAAGTGGTGGGCAAAATTGATGATGACTCCTTTGCGGCCAAGCCGGATTCAAGCGCCGCTTATCTTGATGCTTCTATCAGCGCGACTTTGATTCCCAAATTCCCGGACGCGGTGTTTAAGAAAAAAGACGTTGTGGGCCTGAATCGCGACGAGGTAAGAAAGCATTTCCGCAAAATCACCGGCATTGATAACGTGGAAGTAAAATTCTCGCCTTTCTGGGTCCGCTCGGTCCCGAATCTGGAGGACCATGTGGATATTGAAATTAAGAAATAAAATATGATAACGCACAAAT
>MHKO01000043.1:2643-5237 GCA_001818435.1 Candidatus Komeilibacteria bacterium RIFCSPLOWO2_02_FULL_48_11 | reverse complement strand
TTGCCAGTCGGTTCGATAAATGCCGAATTCACCGTTGTAGACTAGAACGTTTTTGCGGTCAAAGACCGGCTTATTCGATTCGTCTTTGTAACTAACCTCAATAGAATAAACTTGACTTTGACCGTTGCGGGCGGTTGTTTTTCCTAAATCAATCACCGCCAGACCTTTTTCATTTAATTCTACTTCGCCTTCTTTGATTAGGCCACCGCTCCAGTAGCCATAACGGTATTTGCTGTTTAAAACGCTGGCAGCGTCTTCGTAATAGCCGTAGGCATAAAAATCATCGCTAGACACCTGATAGCTTACTTGCCCTCTAGCCAGCGGCTGGCCGGAAAAATAGGCGCCCTTGATATTAAACAGCAACTGGTCGCCGGCAACATATTCATCGCGGTCAGACGTTATATCCAGGCCGTATTCGGGCTTTTGATAATACTCTACCAAGAAAGAAATGGTCTGACTGGTTTCTGTCCACCAATTGTCATTGTCGGCGTTTGCTGTGCCGACCAGCTCGGTTTTTAGAGAATAACTGCCGGTTGACACATCTTCCGGAAGTTTTAATTCTCCATTCAAAGTTCCCTGTGCAGATACTTGGTGTGTTTTGCTAAAAATAACTGTTTTTTCGTCACTATAACCCTTGTATATTTCCACTTTGGCCAAACCTTGAGGCAAACTATAAACAGCGTCATTATCGGAGCGCACAATGGCTTTAAAATAAAGCGTATCCCCTGGTTGGTACACGGGCCGGTCGGTAAAAAGGAAATATTTGGCGTTAGGCCCGCGCGGTTTAAACGACTCGTAGCGATAGTTGTCATTCAAATAATCCAGATTAATTAGGATAAACGCCACATCCGGCCCGTTTTCAATAAGGCCGACATCGGCTTCAGCGCTTAAGGGAGCGTGGGCAATGCCTTCATTGTCAAAAACAGCGGTGGCCAACAACCGGCGCACTTTTAAAAGACCATAGAGAGACAGTTTGCCTTGGGGAACGCTTTTTTTAGTTTTAAAATCCTGGGCCCAGAATACCAGTTCATTGTCGCCTTCTTTAACCACCACCCCGGTTTGGGAGCGAATGACGATAGTATTGACTTGAGTATCTCCTATTTTCAAGTTAACTGCCAAGATGCCTTTAGCCTCATTGGGCAACGACATTTTTGACTGCCCGTCGATTTTTTCCTGACTGGCGGCCAAGAGACGCAAAGAAGAAAAATTGATTTCTTTGTTTAATTGGTTATTTTTTTCATCGTGAACCAGCCAATTCAGCAATGTGTCCTTGTCGGCCTGGTAAATTTTTACTTCAGCCGTGCCGGAAACGTCATAAGCGTCAATGGTTAGGTATGGTTCGTCCGTAACAGCCAGAGGGATAACGCCACCAGCGCTATAACGGTAATCTCCGCCCCTTAAATATATAGCTGGCGCCCCGGCCGCTTGAGCCAAACCAGCATTCTGTTCCTTGTCCAGATTAGTCAAAAATATCGCCAGGCTCAAAACTGCGATCATAGCCACCACAGCACAATGACTAAGATACTTTTTCATATTGTAGATATTAGCTGGTAATAATTCTATTCTACTAATTTAATTTACTAAAAACAATATCGCCCACTTTAACGCCCTGGCTTCTTATCCAGCCCGCATTGACTTCTAAAACCATGTCAGATGGGGCATTGGACTGGAAGCGGACAACTTGGCCATTATTTGTCTTAATCGGGATATTCTCCTGAAGCCCCACGACTCGGTTCCCAGCTAGCCATAAAACATCCAAAGGAAATTTCATGTCTTTCATCCAAAAATAACGGATGGCCTGGTCAGGATAAATAAAAAGCATGCCTGAATCTGGAGCCAAGCTCGCGCGGTTTGAGAGGCCTTGCTGTTTCAGAAAATCGGTATCAGCCACCTCCACTGCCAAGGACTGCCCGCCGACCTGCATCTGTTTGACGCTAGCGCCTTGCTTATCTGGCATAAACCTAAGCCATAGTCCGACTACAACGACAGCGGCCCCGGCGACGATGCCGATGATTTTGAGTGTTTTGTTACCCATAGAGCCAGAATAATCATGACCAAAACCAGTACCAATAATAAATAAACTTTGCCGCGAGTTTGCAAAAATAGCGAAACAATGCCAAATAAGGCCGACAAACCCCAGAGTATGAGCACGCTTTTGCGCTGGGAAAACCCGGCCATCAAAAGGCGGAAATGCAGATGCTTGCTGTCGCCCAAGGCCGGGGATTTTTTTTCAAAAAAAGCGCGGCGCGCTATCACCCAGGCCACGTCCAAAACCGGAACACCCATCACCAATAAAGCGGTGGCCACTTTGCCTCCTGAAATGATGGCGAGCACTCCCAGCATAAACCCGACCCAGACGCTGCCGCCCTCCCCTAAAAAAATTTTGGCCGGGTGAAAATTCCAGAACAAAAAACCAGCCAAAGCCCCGGCCAAAACTATGGCGAGCAGCGCCACGTCCGGCTGAAAAGTTTTATGAGTTAAAGATAAGGCAAAAATTATAAAAGCGCTGATGGTGGTAATGCCCGAGACCAGTCCGTCCAGGCCATCAAGAAACTTGGTGGTGTAAATCATGCCCAAAATCCAGAGCACCGTAA
>MHKO01000043.1:1979-2629 GCA_001818435.1 Candidatus Komeilibacteria bacterium RIFCSPLOWO2_02_FULL_48_11 | reverse complement strand
AAAACAAAATGGCCGACCCGGCCGCCAAAATTAAAAACTTCCCATTGCCAGCTGTCAAGATGCCACAAACCGCCAGCCAGAGGATTGGTGACAAAACTGATGCCAATACCAGAGGCCAACACCGCTAAAACCGCCAAGGCCGGAAAAATAAATTGGTATTTGGGCGACAGATTGTATTTGTCATCCAAAAAACCGCCCACCATCAAAAATAGTCCCCCGCTGAAAATTCCCCAAAGATAAGGAGTTAAAACATAGCGCGACGGCAAAAGGTCAAACCACCAAATCAAGCTCCCTAACACCAGCCAAAAAGCCAAAAACGGCGCCGCTCCGCCCAAGAGAGCCGTGACTTGAGGGTGCATTTTGCGCGGCGGAGCCGGCTTGTCCGTAATGTCAAATTTAAGCGCAAAACGTCTAACGAATAGCGTTAACAATAAAGATAAAATGACGGCGGAGAGGAAAGAGAGAAAGTAGAGCATAATGACCAAGATACAAGAAACAAGATACAAACAAAATCCAAATTTCAAAGTTCAAATGTCAAATCAAATCCAAAATCCTAATGCCAAAATATTTATTTGACATTTAGCCATTTGACATTGATTTGCCTGCCCGCCTCTGGAGGGAACTTTGGGCTTTGACATTTGTCATTCTAA
>MHKO01000043.1:675-1961 GCA_001818435.1 Candidatus Komeilibacteria bacterium RIFCSPLOWO2_02_FULL_48_11 | reverse complement strand
CGACGACTGTCGAGGTATGTCTGTAATATCAACGCCGCGGCTGAGGCATCGTCATCACCCGAGGCCACTGCGCTTTTGGTGGAAAACCGCTCATCTTGTTTAGCTATTGGGATTGAGAGCGAGCGCAGCTGCTCGATGAAAGCGTCCACTTCTTTAGCCTGCGGCCCAGCCTCCCCAGAGAGAGACAAGGGATAACCCACAACTATCTGGGTAATGCCTTCTTCCGCGATTATTATTTCCAAATCCTCAAAAATCGCTGATTTATTCTTAATCACTCCCAAAGGCGTGGCAATTGGGAGTTCGGACGAAGCCTTGGCCAAACCGATTTTGGATTGTCCGTAATCTATGCCCAAGTAATTCATGTGGCGATACTAAATTAATACGAAATCATACGAAAAATGCGAAATCTAGAAATGTCACCCCGAGCTTGTCGAGGGGTCTCAGCGATAACCCACGAGATCCCTCGTCTCCGCTTCGCTTCACTCGGGATGACGGTAATAACTTTCGTGTTTTTCGTATGTTTTCGCATGACTTTCGTATCGCTTTTATTTTGTCAATATCCTCGGTCCCTCTTTGGTCACGGCCACCGTGTGTTCAAAATGAGCCGAGAGTTTATCATCCGCCGTTATCACGCCCCAGCCATCATTGGCAGTTTTGACTTCATGGGTGCCCAGATTAATCATGGGCTCAATAGCCAGCACTGCCCCGATTTTAAGCTTGGCGCCAGTGCCTGGTTCGCCGAAATTCGGCACCTTGGGATCTTCATGAACGGCATAGCCGACTCCATGTCCGGTTAACTGCCGCACCACGCCATAGCCTTGAGCTTCAGCGTATTGCTGAATCGCGTGTCCGATGTCGCCCAAGCGATTACCAGCTTGAGCGGCTTCAATTCCCAGGCGCAAACATTCTTTGGCGGCGTCAATAAGTTCTTTTGCTTCTTTACTTGCCTCTCCGATGACAATTGTAACCGCGTGGTCCGTGAATAAACCTTTATACTTCATGCCCAAATCCAAACCCGCTATGTCGCCTGGTTTAAAAACCAAGTCTTGGCCCGGGATGCCGTGCACCACGAGCTCGTTCGGAGAAACGCAGAGCGAGGCTGGGAATTCACTGCCCAAAGGGCCAAAATTCTTGAATGACGGCTCCCCGCCTTGTTGGCGGATAAGCTCTTCGGCTTTTTTGTCCAGCTCGGCGGCTGTCAGGCCAGCCCGGCACCGAGCCGCCAACTGGTTCATAATTTCGGCCAAAATATGGCCGCCTTGGGCCAGAATTTCAATTTCTTGAGG
>MHKO01000043.1:0-572 GCA_001818435.1 Candidatus Komeilibacteria bacterium RIFCSPLOWO2_02_FULL_48_11 | reverse complement strand
CACCCTACCCTCTCCTCGGGGAGGAGAGGGGATTATTTATTAAATATCTCCCCCACTGCTTTCTCTACTTCGTCAATGCTGTGCGTGCCGTCAATGCGGTGCAAAACACCTTGCTCTTTATACCACGCCAGCACCGGTTCGGTATCGGTATGATAAAGATTAAGCCGCTTCTGGATGGCCACGGGCGTATCATCCACGCGCTGTTCTAACTTTGTTCCGCAATCATCGCAAACCTCATCTTGTTTCGGCGGGGCGGTGATCAGATTGTATATTCTTTTGTCTTTGGGGCACTGCCGGCGCGCGGACAGACGGCGCACAGATTCTTCATCCGGAATATCAATGAGAAGAACGTGGGTCGGCTTAATAATTGAATCCACAAACTCGGCCTGGCCGTGCCGGCGCGGATAGCCGTCAAGAATAAACCCCTGGCCATTATTGGCCGCGAAGCGCACCTTGTCCTTCATAAAATTATTAATATCATCATCCGACAAAAGCTGTCCTTTGTCGACAATAGAGCCCAGGTATTTTCCATGGTCGCTGCCAGAAGCGATTTCGTCGCGCAAAAGCTGGCC
>MHKO01000042.1 GCA_001818435.1 Candidatus Komeilibacteria bacterium RIFCSPLOWO2_02_FULL_48_11 | reverse complement strand
GAGCAGGAGTATCAAAAACTGCACCATCCTAAAGTCGGCCCACAGCCAGCGGCGCCAGCGGCTGAAGTACCGACAGTTGCGGAAACTCCGACTGTTATCGCCCTGCCGGTTGAGGCCAAGGCCATTGTTCCAGAAATTCCGGTTGTACCAAAGCCAAAAATTATTGCGCCGAGGGTTGCGAGCGCGCCGACAGCTAAATCAATGCCGGCTTTTGAAATGCCACGGGATAAAAAACCAGCCGCGATTGAGCCAAGCGAGGTTTTGTCGGGCTTGGTCCGGGCGCGGAACCTGGCCGGGAGCGACAAAAACAGGGTAGAAGACATCAAGTCGTCGCCTTCAGTAAGCGCGGCGCGCACTTTGAGCGCGGCTGATGAATTAAAACTGCTGACTTTGGCTGATTTTAGGGGCTGGGGAGGAGGCGCCGCGGCCGCTGGGGAAGTTATGCGCCGGATAGGCTTATTGGCTAAGGAATCACTGGGGAGCAAGTCGCAGGGCATAAAACAGTTCCGCGCTAGCGAACTTTTTAAAGATTACGTGAGAATCGGGCAACAGAGCCTGTCTTCGGGCAAAAAATTAGCCCAGGCACTGTCTGACCCGGCGATTAATCCTAATGGACTGACTGAAGACGAGTTTTACGCCATCGCTTCATTAAATAGTAGATTAAAATAAAGTACGTCATCCTGAGGCGTAGCCGAAGGATCTCGTGGGTATAAAACGAGATGCTTCACTTCGTTCAGCATGACGGTATGTAAATGCAGCAGTTCGTAGTGCCTCAATTTATAGATGTTGAAGACAAAATTATCGGGCCCATTACCGTCCGCCAGTTTATCATGGGCATTGTGGCGGCTTTGTTTTTTTTCTTGGCTTACAAGTTTGCCGACCTGGCTTTGTTTGTTTTAGAGGCCGTGGTGATTATCGGTTTTTACGCCTTGTTTGCTTTTATCAAGGTTAATGGCCGGCCGTTCTATTATTTTTTATTGAGCATTATCCGCTCAATCAAGCGGCCCCAGCTGCGGGTTTGGAACCGGGAAATGACCTTTTTGCAAAACGTGCCTTGGCGCGAGAGCGCGCCGACGCCAGTCCTAGTGGCGCCAGAGCGGGTGCGCCTGGTGGAGCAGGAGTTAAGCCAGCTGTCATTGCTGGTTGATACTGGGGGAAGGTATAGGCCGGAGGAGATACTGCAAAGGCAGAAGCAAGAAAAAATTTCAAAATAAATACCAATGAATAAAATTTCCAATAACCAATTTCCAGTAAAGCTCCAATAGCCAATAATCAAATCGTCATTCCGACCCCCTCGGGCATACTCGGGGCAGGCTGGAGTGGAGGCCAGCCAGAGGCTGGTCAGCCTTTGGCCGAAATCTCGTGGAAAACCGAGGAGATCCCTCGACTCGGCGAGTACGCCTCGCTCGGGATGACGGCTCTAAAATTTGGTGATTGGAAATTTACTGGAGCTTGGAAATTGGAATTTGGAAATTATTTATGCCTAAATCAAAACTGGCTAATAAAAAAACAGCAGCTTCTACTCAACAGTATCTGGATATTGCCGAGATCAAGGATGACTTGGTGGTGTTAAAAGACGGCACCATGCGCGCCGTCATGCTCGCTTCTTCCATTAATTTCGCGCTTAAGTCCGAAGACGAACAAAACGCCATCATCGCCGGTTACATCAGTTTTTTAAACTCGCTTGATTTTTCAGTGCAGATAGTCATCCAGTCGCGGCGGCTCAACATTGACGGTTATTTGGAAAACTTGCTGGTTAAACAGCGCGAACAAACCAATGAGTTGCTGCGCACCCAGATTGCTGAATACCGCGAGTTTATCAGCCAGCTGATTACCTTGGGAGAAATCATGGGCAAGCGGTTTTACGTGGTGGTGCCATACACTCCTGAAGGCAAAGGCCGGGCCGGATTTTTTAGCCAGTTGGGCGCGGTTTTTTCTCCGGCCAAAGTCATCCGCCTTTCCGATGCCACTTTCCGCAAATATCAAGAACGCCTGTTGGCTAGGGTGGAAAAAGTAACGAGCAATCTTTCCAGTTTAGGCATAACCGCTGTTCAGCTCAACACCCAGAGCTTAATTGAGCTGTATTATAACTGTTACAATGTTGATCTGGCATATAACCAAAAATTGCCGCCTACCGAAAAACTTAGTGTGGAAGAAACATAGTTGTCATCTCGAGGCCTCAATGAACCCAATAAATCACAAGGAATTTTGATTGCCTATGAACTCACAAATCTCTAAACCGCTTGGCAGGCCGAGGAGATCCCCTAGTGTGTCGCTCGGGATGACAATTATTATAAAATCATGTTTGATCCAAAAAACATAAAAACCCAGCCAGTTACGTCCCAGCCGGAAGCGCCGGACTCGGCTCCGGTCAATGAGATGGAAGTTGTTACTTCCGAGAAAGTTTTAACCCAGGGCATGGTGGCTATCCGCGATTTAATCGCCCCGTCTTCATTGCGGGTGCAAGCCGACCATTTGGAGCTCAACGGCCAGCTGGTGCGCAGTTTTTTCGTGGTTGATTATCCGCGCTACATTAACGTGGGCTGGTTTGCGCCCATCATCAATTTATCGGCCACCATGGACATTGCCATGTATTTTTATCCGGTGTCAAGCGCCATTGTTTTGAACCAATTGAAGAAAAAAGTCGGCAACCTGGAAGCCCAATTAACTCAGGATCAGGAAAAAGGCGCGCCCCGCGACCCGTTGCGCGAAACCGCTCTGCGCGACATTGAACAGCTGCGGGATGATTTAACCCAGGGCCTGGAGCATTTTTTTCAGTACGCGCTTTATGTTACGATTTACGCTAAAGAAACCAAAGATTTAGACGCTTTGTCCGAGCGGCTGGAAACTCTTTTGGGCTCAAAGCTGGTGGGCACGCGCCGGACGCTTTGGCAGATGGAGCAAGGTTTTAATTCCACTTTGCCGCTGGCTAACGATGAGCTCTCGGTGGCCGTCAATATGAACACTTCGCCGGCCGCTTCGTCGTTCCCGTTTGTTTCCTCAGAGCTGACTTCAGACAATGGCATTTTATACGGCGTCAATCGCCATAACAACAGCCTGATTCTTTTTGACCGCTTTAGCATGCCCAACGCCAATGCCGTGGTTTTTGCCACTTCCGGGGCGGGCAAGAGTTACGCGGTGAAACTGGAGGTTTTGCGCAGCATGATGATGGGCACGGACGTTATTATCATTGATCCGGAGCGCGAATACGGGCACCTCTCCGAGGCCGTGGGCGGAACTTACGTCAACATCTCGCTTAATTCCGAAAGCAAAATCAATCCCTTTGATTTGCCGCGCGCCGTCACTTCCGGCGCCACCACGGCTGACATTATTCGCAGCGCCGTGATTACGCTCAAAGGTTTGGTTAGATTGATGCTGGGACATCTTTCCAATGAAGAGGATTCCATTGTTGATCGGGCGCTTTTAGAAACTTACGCCAAAAAAGACATTACCGCTTCCAGTGATTTGAGCGCAGTGGCGCCGCCTTTGATGCAGGATTTTGAGGAGGTTCTGGACGGCATGGAGGGCGGCGCCAGCCTGGCCGAGAGGCTGCGCAAATACACCCAAGGCACTTTTGCCGGACTTTTGAACAACCCCACCAACGTTGATATTGGTAACCAGCTGGTTATTTTTTCGGTCCGCGACTTGGAAGATGAGCTGCGGCCTATGGCTATTTATACCATTGTCAACTATATTTGGAATATCGTCCGCTCCAATCTTAAAAAACGGATTCTGGTGGTGGATGAAGCTTGGTGGCTGATGCAGAACGAGGACAGCGCCAAGTTCATATTCGCCCTGGTTAAGCGCTGCCGCAAATATTATCTGGGCGTGACCACTATTACCCAGGATGTCAATGATTTTTTGGCCTCGCCTTATGGCCAGGCCATTGTCACCAACTCTTCATTGCAGCTTTTACTGCGCCAGTCGCCGGCCGCCATTGACACGGTTACTAAAACTTTCCTTTTAACCGAGGGCGAGAAATACTTGTTGCTTGAGAGCGGGGTGGGGGAGGGCATATTTTTCGCCGGCAACAAGCACGCGGCCATTAAAATTGTGGCTTCTTACGCCGAGGATCAGATTATCACCACTGACCCGCGCCAGCTTTTGGAAATCGAGCAAGCCAAAAAAGAATTCGCGGAACAAAACGCTCAATCGAAATAAAAACCGTCATTCTGAGCGTAGCGAAGAATCCCGCGGGTAACCGATGAGATCCTTCACTTCGTTCAGGATGACGATAAATAAATAATATTTTATGCTTTCATCACGAACAAAAATTATAATTTTAATAGTCGGAGCAATAGTTGTTATGGGCGTGATTATTGTTGCGGTTTGGGATTTTTTCCCGGGAAAAGAAGCTTCCCAGCCCCAGGCCGAAGGTCCGGCAGCTGATTTGTCTTTTTTAAACGAGCCGCCAACTGTGACTGGCCAGGAGTTTGATGCTGATAACCGCGATGTTTTTGAACAGACAATGGGCGGCGCGTCCGGAGAAACTATTTCGCCCTTGGAACAAGAAGCTCGCTCTTTGGCCACTTTTTTCATTGAGCGCTTTGGCACTTATTCCAGTGACGCTGATTTTGCCAATATTGACGATTTGCAGTCTTTTATGACCCCAGCCATGCGCGGTTGGGCCGAGCGTTTTAAGAAAAGCCAGCCCCAAAGCCAGGGTTATTCAGCAATTGTCACCGAGGTGGCCTCGCTTGCCACCAAATCGTTCGCGCCCTTGGAGCGCCGGGCGGTTTTTGACATTATTGCCAACCGCACCGAGTCTAAAGGCGGCCAGAGCGAGGTTTATCGGCAAAAAGCCACAATAGAGTTAGCGCAAACGTCTTCCGGCGCCTGGCTGGTCTCTAGTTTATATTGGGGCGAGCGGCTGTAATAATTCATTAACATGGCATTACCAGCTTTAAAATTTGAAGAACACGAGAGTAAAGATGTTTCACCGGGTCAGGAGGACGAAATCAGGCTGGAGTGGCAATTGCGCCTCAAGCCAGCCATCAAGGTCAAAAATCACCAAGACTTAAAACCAAAGCCGGAAGAGGCAACTGGAACAGAAAAAAGTAAGGCAGGGGAGAAGCCCGAGGGTGGGAAAGCGGCGGGACCGAGCAATGAAGCCAAGTCACCCGAGACGCCAGAAGTTCCACCTGGCGAAGAAGCTGGCATGCGCGCGGCCTGGCAAGGCCGGGCTCGCGCCGATGCAGAGACAACTCAAGCTTCTAAGACTAATAGGCCACGAACAGATATTCAGCCCACTCCCAGTCTACCAATCCAGCCTGGCCAAGAAAAAAAAGAAACCCCAGAACAAACAGAAGAGCGCCAAGAAAGCAAACTAGCGCGCTGGCTGCGCCAGAAGCAGAAAGCCAAGCGCCAAGCTCGGTCCAAGGAATACGAGGCCTCGGGCTTGAGCGGCTCAGTCGAGGGCAAACTCAAAAAATTGCGCCAGATTAAAAAGATAATCCGCGTGATTAGAGCCGGTTCCTTGGTTGGCGTTTCTTTGGCAGATATTTTTTTCTCTTTAAGCGCTCTTTTTCTGTCTTTGGTTGGGGAGTGGCTTATTTCCAAATTTATTCCCGGTTATCAGCTGTTTCCCAAAGACGACCCGCTTGTCATACTTGATAAAATTTTATGGTATGTCGGCTGGGCCGTGGTGGTCAGCGCGCTCCTATTGATTGTTGCTCTAATTATTATTATTGTCTATATAAACCAGGCTCCAACCAACGCTCTTCGCTTACTTATTTCTTAATAGATTTTTTATGAAATTCAGGCGTAATTTATTAATTGCAATCGTGGCCCTATTTTTGGCCTGGCCAGCTTTGGCTTTGGCCCAGCCTTTTCAGAGTCCGAGCGGAGCCGACGGGGCTTCAGCGACCGCGGACCCGGCTAAAGAGGAGCCAAAAAACGCGGCTGAAAACATTAATGTCAAATTGCAGATTCCTTTGCCATTCGTAAAACTTTCTGCTGGCGGCGAGGTGAGCAACCTTAAAGACTACATTGAAGGCATTTACCGCCTGCTCATTGGCGTGGGCGCTTTGTTCGCGGTGGTGATGATAATCATTGCCGGGTACCAATATCTGACTTCCGGCGGTTCGGCTGATAAAACCGGAGCCGCCAAAAAGCGGATTTTCAACGCCAGCATCGGCTTGATTTTGGCTTTAATGTCTTATGTGATTCTTAATGCCATCAGCGCCCGCTTGGTGGACATGGAACTGCCGATAGTGGCGCCAGTGCAGAGGTTTGAGTTTAATTTAGGAGATACGTGCCAGACAACATTTGCGTATAAAGACGGCAAGTTTCAAAATAATGCATTTAATCAGTATAAAAAGATTGAAGTTAAGGCTAAGGAAAGCGCGTTAGATGCATCAGCGAAGCCAGTAGATATCGAAGCAACTCTGTGTGGAACAGATTATGTTGCGTATGGAGATGGAAAAGAGATTGCCCAGTGTGCTGGCGGTTACTGCAGTAACAACAAGGCATGCATACTTGGGAAATGTCGAAATACTTATCTTTATGGTAAAGTTAACATGGGTTTATTCTCTCGCGCTTACATTGAAAAAATAGGAGTTTACAAAATTTTCGGCGCTAGGGGTATAAGGGTCCATGAGAAAAGTTTTTCCGGCGGGTCATCTTATGCTATCCCGAAGCCGGAAATTATTGAATCAGGAAGCGGCGCCGCGATGCCGGCAATAGATAAAGAAGGGCATCTTTTTGGAGGAATTAGCTATCCATTTGGGGAGTTTAAAGGTTACGCCTTGCGGGTGGAAGTCAATGATGCATTAGCTATAGATAATGAATTTATAGTTGGCCATAATTGCTCCAAAGCCCTGCATGCTTTTAAAGACACTTTTTTAAGCGATCCTTTCGTTTCTCTTTCTGATATTAAGCCAGAGCAGTTAATCTCGCAGGAAGAAATTGACAGAAGCTATCAATGCAATATTGATTTTGAAAACTCTTCTTTTAGCGATTTTGATTAATTTATGTCTCATCGGTTAAAACTTTTTTTGGAAGTTAGCGGCTTTTTGATCATTGTGGCTCTGGCGGGCTGGGGGATTTGGGCTCTATTTTTTCGCGCCCCGGGCGCGCCGATTATTCCCGGGCAGGAAGTGCCGCCTGAACAAGGCGGTTTGCCGCCAATCGGCCAGGCCGGGGAGCGCAATCTGGCGGCCGAGGGCGTGTCTTTGCTGGAGCCAGAGCCGCCAGCGGCTGTTTCCGAGCCGGACGTGGTGGCCCGCGGCGGCCGGACCCAGGTGGATGCTTTAACCGAATCTCGGGCCGAGTTTAGCGCTTTATTTGGCAATGGCTTTAATTATTATAACGAAGATGATGGCCGTTTTTACCGCCTGTCTTCAAGTGGCGGAGAGCCGGTATTGCTTTCGGACGAGGTGTTTAATTCGGTTGAGAACGTAACCTGGTCGCCTGCAGGCAACCAAGCAGTGCTGGAGTTTCCGGACGGCTCCAACATTTTTTACGATTTTAAAACTAAAGAACGAGCCACCTTGCCGCGCCGGGCTCAGGATTTTTCTTTTTCGGGGAGCGGCGAAGCTTTGGCTTACGAGTATATTGGCGAGGGCGTGGACGACCGCTGGATTGTGGTATCTCAGCCCAATGGCGAGGGCCAAGAGCTTATTCAATCGCTCGGCGACGAGGCCCGGAACACGCAGATTGCCTGGTCGCCGGATAATCAAGTGGTGGCCATGTACCGCGAGCCGACCTCGGCTTTGGGAGAGGAGGTTTTCTTTATTGGCTTGAATAATGAGAATTTTTTGTCTTTGCAGACCAATGGCCTGGGTTTTAAAGGCCAGTGGTCGCCCGCCGGAGAGCAGATTCTGTACAGCGTCTTCAGCGCCAAAACCAATTTCAATCCAGCGCTTCATATTGCCGGAGCCCAAGGAGACAATATCGGCGCCGCCAACCGGTCGCTTAAAATCGCCACCTGGCCGGACAAATGCGCGTTCGCGGATGAGACTCTGCTTTACTGCGCCGTGCCTCAAGGCCTGCCTCAAGGCAGCGGCCTGTATCCGGAGCTGGCGGCCAGCACGCCGGACGCTATCTATAAAATAGATTTGCAGAGCAATTTAGCCTCCTTGGTGGCCATGCCTGAATCAGGCGCCAATCCATCATTCAATGTTGATAAATTGATGATTTCGGAGAACAGCAGAGAACTTTACTTTACTGACCGCGTTACCGGCCAGCTCCGTCGGTTGAGATTGAGATAGAGAATAGAGGATGGAAAATAGAAAATAGAGAATGGAAAAGAGTATGTCCCATAAGCACAATATAAGTATTTTTTTCTTGCTGGCCCTGGGGATAATCATAATAATTTTTTTTGGCGTCAGCACTGTTCGCGATAGGCAGGCGCGCGTTGCCAAAAACAATCCTTTTGAAGGCATTGCTCGGCCGCAATTTTATTCCGAAAGCCCAAATGAGGGCGAGGACAGCGCCAGTTTGGTTTTGTTTGAATACGGCGATTTTGCCTGTCCGGCCTGCCGCGAGATGCATCCGGTAGTTGAGCGGATTTTTGCCGCTTACGGGGACCGGGTTTTACATGTCTGGAAAGATTTTCCTTTGCATCCGGGATTTTCGCAGGGAGCGGCAGTGGCGGCCCGTTGCGCCGACAAACAAGGCAAGTTTTGGCCTTATCATGATTTGCTTTTTTCCAAGCAAGTGGAGCTGGGCGAGATTGACCTGACCAAAGCCGCCCAATCACTGAATTTAGACTTGGATAAGTTTAGCAGCTGTTTGAAAGACCAAGCTGTGGCCGAGCTGGCGCAGCGGGATTTTTTGGAAGGCCAGGCTTTGGGAGTGAATTTGACGCCCACTTTTGTGATTGGGGACCAGGCTTTCAGCGGGGTGGTGAGTTTTGAGGATTTTGAAAGCATTGTCTTGGCAGAACTGGCTAAGTTATAGTAAGATACACAAGACTTGCGCGTCTATTGTCATTGCGAGTGACGCGGCAATCCCGAAATTAATTCTGGGATTGCCGCCCAAAGGGTGGCCAGCCTCTGGCTGGCTTCAGTCGCCACCCTTCGCCAGTAGGCTTCGGGTGGCTCTCTCCCTCCAGAGGCGGGCAGGCGCAATGACAACGATATTTTGGGCAAACGAGTAGGTTATAATATAAACAAAAACAAACAGCAAAACGATAATTGAACAAGGCTGTTTGTTTATGACTGGCAAATTGCTGTATTATTGCACCCATTGCGATGCCCAGTATCTTAAATGGCAGGGCCAGTGCGCGGAGTGCAACAAATGGGGGACAATCAAAGAATTCGCGGTGGAGAATGGTCCACTGATTGCGCCAGTGGCGCTTAATTTGGGTGAGGGTATTTTTCGTCTTCAAGTCGGGCTTTTGGAAGTGGATAATGTTTTGGGCGGCGGAATTGTGCCGGGCTCGCTGGTGCTTTTGGCCGGGGATCCGGGCATTGGCAAATCAACCTTGGTGTTGCAAATCGCGGCCGGGATTTTATCGCGGGGTAAAGGCGAAATTTTATACGTCTGCGGCGAAGAGTCGCCGGCGCAAATTGGGCTGCGTCTGGGCCGGTTGAAGCTGGGGCCGGAAAATTTCAGTTTTCTAGCAACAACTAATCTGGGTTCAATAATCGGCGCTATTCAAAATCGCAAACCGTGTTTGGTGATTGTTGATTCCATTCAGACAATATCAAGCGACAAGAACGATTCTGAAGCCGGCAGTATAACCCAAATCAAACTGTCCACTTCCGAGCTCTTGCAAATCGCCAAACAAACCCAGTCGCCGATTATTATTATTGGCCATGTTACCAAAGACGGCGCTGTGGCCGGGCCGCGCTCTTTGGAGCATCTGGTGGATGTGGTTTTGTATCTGGAAGGCGATGATATTCACGCTTACCGCCTATTGCGCAGCGTTAAAAACCGGTTTGGCCCCACCAATCAGGTTGGGGTTTTCAGCATGGGAGAAAATGGTTTGGAAGAAGTCCGCAATCCTTCGGAATTGTTTTTGAGCCAGCGGCCCGAAACTTTGCCCGGCTCGGTGGTGAGCGTGATTATGGACGGCTCGCGGCCGTTTTTGGTGGAAATTCAGGCTCTGACCAATAAAACCAGCTTTGGCTACCCCAAGCGCGCCGTGTCTGGTTTTGATTTGTCGCGCTTGGAATTATTACTGGCTGTTTTACAGCGCCGGGCCGGGTTGAGGCTGGAAAATCAGGATGTGTTTTTAAACATTGTTGGCGGCTTGCGCGCCAAGGATCCGGCTCTGGATTTGGCCGCGGCTTTGGCCGTGGCTTCGTCTTTGGCTAATATTTCTTTGCCGGAAAAATCCGTGGCTCTGGGCGAGATTGGTTTGGGCGGGGAAGTGCGGCTGGTGGCTCATTTAGAAACTCGGATGCGCGAGGCTCGCCGCTTGGGTTTTACTAATTTTTTTGTGCCGGAGAAAATCAAAGACATCCAAGGAGCTTTGCGTATTTTGGGGATTGAAAAATAATCCGCCTCTTCGGCGGATGCGCCGCCTGCCCGCCGAGGAGGCAGGAAGAGGCGCAAAAAAAGAGGGACCAAGAAATATTGGTCCCGTTCAAAAGTGCAAAACAGAGGGCTGGCTAGGTCTGACTGACCTAGGCTACTCGCGGTTGGTGGGGAGCCCAACGCACAAGTAGTAATCCAGCGGCACGCAGCGCTGCGCGCCTGCTTGGACCCCAGCCCCCAAGAAGTTATATTGTCATTAACTAACCACGGTCCAGCGTTCTTGTCAATGCCGGTTTATTCCAAATGCAGTTCTCGGTTAATATTTTGCAATTCTTTTTTGAGCTCCCTGAAGCGTGCCAGCAAGGGGTCTTGGTCCATAATCATTTTAGCGAAATTTTTAGTTTCACTAATCAGCTCGCTGTCAGAGAGTGAGGCGATTTTTAAATTCTCCACAAATCCGGATTGCGTGGTGCCGTAAATTTGGCCTGGCCCGCGCAGCTTTAAATCCAGTTCCGCAATCTCAAACCCGTCGCGGGTGTTTATAAACGCTTGCAAACGATGTTTCACTTGGGCGCTTGAAGTTGTGGGAAATAAAAAACAGAACGAAGCCTGCTCGCCCCGGCCCACCCGGCCGCGGAATTGGTGAAGCTGGGCCAAGCCAAACCGCTCCGCGCCCTCAATAACCATAATACTGGCATTGGGCACATCAACTCCAACCTCAACCACAGCGGTGGCCGCTAAAATCGCGGTTTGGTTAGTCCGGAAATCGGCCATAACCGCTTCTTTTTCTTTGGACTTTAATTTGCCGTGGAGCAGTCCGATTTTTATATTGGGAAAAATTTTTTGAAGTTTCTCAAATTCAGCTGTGGCTGATTTTACCCCCAAAACATCGCTGTCCTCAATCAACGGGCAGACCACGAACGCCTGCTGGCCAAGTTTAATTTTATCGGCCATGAATCTGTAAGCCTGGGCCCGGCCGGAGCTCTCAATAATTTTCGTGTCAATCGGCACTCGACCCACTGGCAGTTCGCGGATAGTGGAAATGTCCAAATCCCCATAGACAGTCAGGGCCAAGGAGCGGGGAATAGGGGTGGCGGTCATGGAAAGCAGGTGGGGGACCAGCCTAACAACGGATTTGTCTTTAAGTTGTTTGCGTTGTTCCACGCCAAAGCGGTGCTGTTCATCAATGACTATGAGACCAAGTTTTTTAAAAATAACGTCATTTTGAATAATGGCGTGCGTACCGATAATAATATCAACCTTGCCCTCACTGATGGCTTTTTTAATGTCATTGCGAGACAAAGTTTGCAGACCGTCATCCTGAGCGGAGTCCCGCGATAGCGGGACGGAGTCGAAGTCGGCCAGAGGCCGACCAGCCTCTGGCTGGGATCCCGTGGATAAACGCTGGGATTCTTCACTGCGCTTCGCTCCGTTCAGAATGACGCGGGTAGATAGGCGCGAGTGTTTGCTTGTAAGCAAGGCTACTGGTTTATCGGGAAAAAGCTGGCTGATGGTCTGATAATGCTGTAAAGCCAAAATCTCGGTCGGCGCCATCAGGGCTGTCTGGAAACCACTCTCCGAAGCGTTTAAGGCCGCTATGGCCGCTACCACGGTTTTTCCTGAACCGACCTCGCCTTGCAAGAGCCGATTCATGGGCCGAGCCTGGCTTAAATCTTTCAAAATCTGCCAGGCCGCTTTGCGCTGGTCAGTAGTCAGTTTAAAAGGCAGGGAGCTGACTAATTCTTTAGTGGCTTGCTCCTGAAAAGGAATGGCCGGAGCCGTGGCGGACTGCAAAGCGCGGCGCGACTGCTCGGTTAAAATTTGGGTTAAAAAAAGCTCCTCAAATTTTAGATAGCGCAAAGCTCGTTGCCAGCCAGCTTGATTCTCGGGCAGGTGAATGGCGCGGATGGCTTCAATTTTATCAATCAGCTTGGCTTGTTTTTTAATTGCCTCCGGTATAATCTCCCAAAATTCAGCCACCGCCGCCAAAGCCTGGCTGACCAGAAAGCGGAGCTGTTTTTGCGTCAGCCCGTAAGTGGCTGGATAAATCGGCACCAAGCGGGCCGTATGCAAGGTTTGGCCAAGAGTAGCTTTTTCATAGGCCGGGTTTTTTATTACCCAGCCATTGAAATCGCGCTCTATGGTTCCGGCCGCAATAATCCGGTCGCCTTCTTTGAGTGTTTCAGTGATGAACGGCTGGTTGAACCAAATCAGTTTTATGATTCCATAACCATCATCAAGCTCGGCTTCAGAGAGCTTCATGTGTTTATGGCTGGTTTCCCTTTTGGCTATGGCAGTTATTGTCCCAACCATGCTGCCCGCCAGTCCGCTTTCAAGATGCCGGCTGTCAAGGATTTTGGTGTAATCCTCGTAGCGCAGAGGGTAGTGCTGCAGCAGCTCCCGGACATTGGCAATGCCGAGCTTGGAGAGCCGTTTAGCAGTAACCGCGCCCACGCGGGTTAGCTGGGAAATAGGGGTCGCCAGATGGATAGCCATACCAACATCCTATAACTAAATCTGCCTCTTCCGCAACCAGCGGGTAGGGGTTTATCGGCCTCGGCCTTTAATTTATTTTAATTTAAGGCTAATCTTTGTTGGTTAACAAACGCTAGATTACGAATGTCAATTTTTTCAATTTTAATTTCGGGGAGGGCTTCTGTTTTACCGTTCTTGTGAATTAAAAATAAATATTCTTTGTTTTTGCCGTTAGTATCGTTAATCCATTCATTTGTCGTCCGGGTTATCGTCGCCATGACGTTCTTTTTGTAATCCATTTCAATAATGGATATTTTTTTCTTTAAATTCTTTAATATATCCTTTATCGCCTGAAAAGTAGCCCGGCCGTTATTGTTGTAAGATAACACCACGTACTTGGTCGGCGTATTCTTAATTAATCTTTCTATTGCCTCAATAACAATGTATTGTCCCTCGTCATTTTTTCTGAACTCCTCAAAAATAGAGCCGGAAATCGTATCGCCCACGTCTTCTCGCCTGTTCGCCACGCCAACTAATTTTGGCTTGTCATTTAAGCAAATGGTTTTCCAAAGATGATAATAAGAGGCGTATCTAACGCGGGATGGCGGCATTAAATCATTTGAAGAACCATAAGGCGGATCAAAGTAAGCTAAATCCGCTTCAACGTCATTTACTAAATCAAAAATATTTTTTTGATAAACTTGGTGCTTTTTATCATCAATTATTAAACGAGGTACTTCCATTTTCATTGTGTTATACGCGCGAGGCGCCCATTTTCTCAAATACGAAACTTGATGGCCAACGGAACTGTCAACTTTATCCATCGCTATAATTAAACTGGTTAACAACACTGATTTTTCAATTTTATCTTTGGCGATTTTATCAATTTCTTCTCTAATGACGTCTAGTTTTTTGGTGTTGTGCAATTGCCAAATTCTTTTTCGGCCATCTGGCTGCGTAGCCGAGCCGCCATTCGGTTCGCCGCCATAATTGGCCGAAAACCAGCCGTATTTTCCAGGCAAATTGTTAAGATGATTTATAAACGGCAAATAATAACCCGCCGGTTTTCTATTCAATAAATAACATTCGCCGAACACTTTTGACCAATCGGCAATGTCGTTAGCGTGGACGATATAGCCAGCTTGCTTTAATGCTTGGGAAACCCTGGTGGTGCCGGAAAAACCGTCTAAAACCGTTTTTACTTTAAGCGGCTTTATCAATTCCAATAAAACAGGGAGTATTTCCCTTTTGGAACCAGTGTATTTTATGCCCTGTGTTTCCATACGCGTGCGCCTCTTCTAGTAAGCTAAAAGCGCTAGGCTATCTTCTAGCGTCATTTTAGCATTTTAAATTCTTTTGGTCTATTTGGGAGGAGCGAAAAAATACTTTAGTATTTTTTCGTGCGTATCCTTGCGAGAAATGAGAATTTTGGCGATTAACATAATAAGCGGCTCGTTGATTGTATAGCCGCCAGCGAGCAGTTCTTTGAAAAAGGATTCAGCGTTTTCCGTGTGCGTCCACATGCCGCGTTGCAAAGCATTAGCTTTAGCGCCGCCATATCTTATCTCAAAAATATATTCGCTTTTATTAGTTTTCAATACCCCGCCCGCTTGCGGCGGGGTCCGGGGCGGGATATGATGCCGGGAGTATGGAACTTGGAAAAACTTCATCCT
>MHKO01000041.1:14956-17631 GCA_001818435.1 Candidatus Komeilibacteria bacterium RIFCSPLOWO2_02_FULL_48_11 | reverse complement strand
GTATCAGTAGCCGCTTGTCGCGGTTTTTATTTATCCAACCCCACCCCGGCCCTACCTTAGTAAGGGGAGGGGGTGACGCTCCTCCCCCTTGCTAAGGGGGAGGTTGGGAGGAGGTCTGGGTGGCAAAGTTTGCTCTTCAACCCTCACCCTACCCTCTCCCTGGAAGGGAGAGGGGACTTCTCTAAATATTATGAACCTTCGAAACATCGCCATCATTGCCCACGTTGACCCCGCCAGAGGCGGGCAGGCACGGCAAAACTATTTATGAATTTAAGGAATATAGCAATTATAGCTCACGTAGATCATGGCAAGACCACACTGGTGGATGCTTTATTGCGCCAGGCGCACACCAAGTTATCCAAGACCGAAGCGGCCGGGGATTTGATTATGGATTCCAATGAACTGGAGCGCGAGCGGGGGATTACGATTTTTTCCAAAAACGCTTCTGTCGTGTGGCATGACACGAAAATCAATATCATCGACACTCCGGGCCACGCCGACTTTGGCGGCGAGGTGGAGCGCGTGCTTTCCATGGCTGACGGCTGTCTTCTGCTGGTGGATGCCAAAGAAGGGCCAATGCCGCAAACCCGGTTTGTGCTAAAAAAAGCGCTGGTTTTTAAGCACAAGATTATCGTGGTCATCAATAAAATTGACAAGGACGCTGCCAATCCCGCGACCGCGGTTAATAAAACTTTTGATTTGTTCGTGGAGCTGGGAGCTGATGATAGGGCTTTGGATTTTCCGATTGTCTATGCTTCGGCCAAACAAGGCAAAGCCGGCCTGGAGCCGGATTTAGATAAGATGACTGACATCAGCCCGATTTTTGAAACTATCTTAAAACATATTCCCAAACCTACTGGCGATGCGGACAAGCCTTTGCAGATGCTGGTGACCACTCTGGCGGCTGATGATTTTAAGGGCAAGATCGCGGTGGGCCGCATTTATAACGGCAAGATGGCAGCTGGCCAGGAAGTGGCGCATATCAACCGCGATGGGGAGCCGGCCAAAGCGCGGCTCACGTCACTTATGACTTTTACCGGTCTTGAACGCTTGGACACAGCCGAGGCCCAGGCCGGTGACATTGTGGCTATTTCCGGAATTGAAGACATTACCATTGGCGAAACAATCGCTGACAAAGACAATCCAATTGCTTTGCCGATTCTTTCCATTGACCAGCCCACAGTCAAGATGTTATTCATGGTAAATAATTCGCCATTTGCCGGTAAAGAAGGCAAATACTCAACTTCGCGCCAAGTGTGCGAGCGTCTGCATAAAGAACTGCAAACTGACATGGCTTTGCGCGTGGAAGATACTGATGATTCAGATTGGGTAGTTTCCGGGCGCGGTGAATTGCATCTCGCGATTTTAATTGAGCGTCTTCGCCGCGAGGGCTATGAATTCCAGGTGGGCCGGCCCCAGGTTATCACCAAAGAAGAAAACGGCAAAACATTGGTGCCTTATGAATGGCTGGAAGTGGAAGCGCCGGAAGCGCATTCGGGTGTGGTCATCGAGAAACTGGGAAAAAGAAACGGCATCATGCAGGATATGAAAACCGAGAATGGGATTGTGTTCATGGAGTTTGTCATCCCCACGCGCGGGCTGTTTGGCTACCGCAGCGAGTTTTTAACTGACACGCGCGGTTTGGGAATAATGCACAGCATTTTTTATCAATACCAGCCAGATGCCACTAACTGGCGCGAGCGCGAGCAAGGTTCTTTGGTGGCCACTGAAGCCGGCAAAACCAATCTGTACGGTTTGACCAATCTGCAGAACCGCGGCACTTTGTTTTTGGGTCCTGGCGTGGAAGTCTATAAAGGCCAGGTGGTGGGGCAGAACTCGCGGCCTGGGGATTTGACTGTGAACGCCTGCAAGGCCAAGGAATTATCCAACATGCGTTCCAAAGGCGATGGCGGGCGCGAACATTTTGACGTGCCGCGCGTCATGGATCTGGAAGCGGCTTTGGAATACATTGGCGATGACGAACTGGTGGAAGTCACGCCCGCCAACGTGCGCATCCGCAAGCAGGTGCTGAATGCCGAGGAAGCGCGGTACCAGGCCAAACAGGCGGCCTTGAAAGCCAAGCAAAAAGAAGAGAAAGCGTGAATTATTCTATAAATCCGCTTGACTGGATTTGCCACAATTTGCGGTAAAGCCCGTCTTTTTCCATTAACTCCGCGTGCGTGCCCGCGTCCACCACGCGGTTTTTGTCAATCACCACAATCCGGTCCATCTTCAAGATGGTTGAGAGCCGATGGGCAATGGCCACCGCGGTTTTGCTTTGCATTAACTCGGTCAGAGCTTCTTGAATCAAAGCCTCGGATTCCGAATCCAGGCTCGAAGTCGCCTCGTCCAGCAAAAGGATGGGCGCGTTTTTGAGAATGGCGCGGGCAATGGCCACGCGCTGCCGTTCCCCGCTGGAAAGCTTAATGCCGCGTTCCCCAACGAGAGTGCCGTAGCCGTCAGGCAGGCGTTCAATAAAATGATGGCAGCGCGCTTTTTGGGCCGCCGCTATCACCTCCTCGTCCGCGGCTTGGAGCCGGCCATAGCGGATATTTTCCAGCAAACTGCGGTGAAAAAGAGTCGGTTCCTGCGGCACCACCGCGATATTCTGGCGCAGGCTTTCTTGCGTGACTTTGCTTATGTCAAAATCATCTATTTTTATCTGGCCGGAATTA
>MHKO01000041.1:0-14715 GCA_001818435.1 Candidatus Komeilibacteria bacterium RIFCSPLOWO2_02_FULL_48_11 | reverse complement strand
GCTTCACGGCCGCGTACAAAACCACGAATTCAATGACAATGATCAGACCCCACTGCACGGCGTCGTTTATTTCCGCCAAATTCCAGGTTAAGGTGCGCAGTTTACGGTATTCTTCGGTTAGGCGCTGGAATATCTTGCGCTCAAAATCTTGATTGGCGAACAGCTTGATGGTGATGTTGTTGGTTAAAGCGTCGGCCATGGCGCCGGTGGCTTCGGAATCTTTAGCCGCGCGCTTAATGTCGTACTTTAATTTCCAGATGGAAATCAGGTAATTGGCCAGAACAAACAGCACAATCCAGGCAAAAGTGGCCAGAGCAATCATGCGGCTCCTTTGCCACAAGGCGATCATGGAGCCGGTGATAATTATCAAAAGCGGCAAAAATTGGCGGATGACATTATCGGACAAATCTTCAAAAGCGCGGGAAATGCGCTGGACTTTGCGCACCAGGGAGCCGGTAAAGTTATTGGCGAAAAAGCGGTAGGAATGATCCAGAATGTAGCTGAAAGAAGTGCGCTCCAGATCCACCATAATTTTAGGCTGGACAATGCTGTTGAACCAGTTAACCAGGCGGTAAAAAATCCAGCTTCCGGCCCGCAAGCCGATAATAATGGTCACCAGTCTAAGTAAGGCGTGGATGGTGGCGGCCTCAGTTGGCGAGCCGGTGGCCAGGGTGTCAAAAAGGCTTTTGTAAAACCAGGGCGAGATAATATTCAAGCTTTCCGAGATGATAATGCCCAACACTATTAAAAACGCGCTGGCTCGGTAAGGCCGGATGTGGCGCAAAAAGATTTTTATAATATCCCCTAAAGAGGCTTGATCAGTAACCATTATTGCATTATACCAGATTTGTTTCTTTGGCGCTTCAAAAGAGGGTCGCCCAGGCGGCTTGGCGGAAGAGAAATAATTGGCGTAATTTTGATTGATTTTATTTTTTGTTTAGGTTATCATAATATTCAGATAACCGAATTTTCTATGGAAAACAGAATGCTTTATTTTGGCGATAATTTGGAGATTTTACGCCAAAGGATTCCAGATGAGAGTTTTGATTTGATTTATCTTGATCCGCCGTTCAATTCAAACCGGAATTATAATGTTTTGTTCAAAGAAGGCCTGCAGGACAGCCCGGCGCAGATAAAAGCTTTTGACGATTCCTGGCACTGGACCAAAGAGTCAAAGCGCGCTTTTGATTATTTGGTCACCAAGACGAATGAAAACATATCAAATTTGATGCTGGCTTTGGAGAAGATCATCGGCCACAATGACCTGCTGGCTTATTTAGCCATGATGACCATCCGCTTGATTGAACTGCACCGCGTTTTAAAAAAGACCGGCAGTTTATATCTGCATTGCGACCCAACCGCCAGCCATTATTTAAAAATTGTTCTTGACACTATTTTTGATAAACAGAATTTCAGGAACGAAATTATTTGGAAGAGAACTAGTAATCCCAAAGGTTCTCAATTTGACTCTAGAAAATTTGGACAAGTTACGGACACAATTCTTTTTTATAGTAAAACAGAAAATTATTTTATCGATGTCGACGGGACTCGGAGAAAGCTTACTGAGGAAGAGATGACTGATAAATATCCAAAGAAGGATGACAAGGGAAGTTATTTGGAATACCCAATTTTAAGGTCAGCATCAAAAGGAGAGCGGCCAAATTTAGTTTATGAATATAAAGGTTTTACCCCGCCAAAATGGGGATGGGTTGTTCGTAAAGAAAAGTTAATAGAGATTGATAAAAGGGGTGACTTGGGTTGGCGCAAAAATGGGTCTCCATTCAGAAAGTATAGACCACACGAGGATAGGGGTGAGCCAATTGACAATTTGTGGGACGATATATTAAGAATTCAATCTAATTCTTCTGAAGCTTTAGGTTATCCAACTCAAAAACCCGAGGCCTTATTAGAACGCATCTTAAAAGCAAGCTCGAAGGATGGTGATTGGGTTTTAGATCCATTTTGTGGGTGTGGTACCACAGTAGCGGCTGCAGAGAAGTTAAACAGAAACTGGGTTGGGATTGATATTACGGCTTTAGCGATAAACTTGATAAAGCACCGGCTCCACGACCACTTTGGATTGGGCAAGAAAGAGATAAATGTTGACGGCTTTCCGGCTGATTTGAACGGCGCGAATGAGTTGTTTAAAAAAGATCCTTTTGAGTTTGAGTATTGGGCGCTTGATTTGATTAATGCCATGCCGTCAAGAAGCAAGACCAAGGAAAACAGGCGCGGCGCGGATAAGGGAATTGACGGAGTCATAACCTTCCACAAAGACAAAGTTAACGGCAATACGGAGTATGGCCAGGCCATTGTTCAGGTGAAAGGCGGAGGGGTGCAAAGAAACCAGATTGCTGTTCTAAAAAGCGATGTTGAACGCGAGGGCGCTGATTCCGGCATCTTTGTGACACTAGAAAAACCAACCAAACCAATGAAGAGCGAAGCCGTGGATGCCGGGACTTTTACTACTCCAATAACCGGAAAAAGAGAATTTCCTAAAATTCAAATTTTAACAGTGGAAGAATTGTTAAAAGGCGTCAAGCCGGATTTGCCGCACGGCTTAGTTAATAATTATTACAAAGAAGCAAAAGCCACGGAAAGAGAGCCGAGTAAGAAAACGCAAGCCTGGTTGATGTTTTAGCAAGCGCAACATGGAGCTCTACAACACTCTCACCCGAAAAAAGGAGGCTCTCAAGCCCGTCAAAAAAGGCGTGGTGGGTTTTTATTCCTGCGGCCCCACGGTTTATAATTACGCTCATATCGGCAATCTGCGGACTTATGTTTTTGCCGACACGCTCCAGCGTGCTTTGGAGTATGAGGGTTATAAAGTTAAACGGGTGATGAATATTACTGATGTTGGGCATCTGACTAGCGACGCGGACAGCGGTGAGGATAAATTTGAAAAAGCGGCGGCGCTCTCGCAAAAATCGCCCCAAGAAATTGCCAAATTCTATACCCAGGCGTTTTTGCGAGACATCAAGGAACTAAACATCAAAAAACCGAAAATAATCGTCCCAGCCACTAAAACAATCAAAGAGCAAATCGCGATTATCAAAAAATTAGTGGCCAAGGGCTATGCTTATCAAACCAGTTTGGCGGTTTATTTTGAAGTGGCGAAATTCAAAAATTACGGCCAACTCTCGGGCCAGTCATTATCCGAGAAACTGACGGCTGCGCGGGATGATGTGGTTGAGGATGAGGAAAAAAAGAATGTGGCTGACTTCGCGCTCTGGTTCAAGCTCGCTGGCCGGCACCAAAAACATATCATGCACTGGAGCTCTCCTTGGGGCGAGGGTTTTCCGGGCTGGCATATTGAATGCTCGGCCATATCATCAAAATATCTGGGCCAGCCGTTTGACATTCACACCGGCGGCGTGGACCATATTGGCACGCACCATACCAATGAAATCGCGCAGTCCGAAGCCGCGACTGGCAAGCCTTTGGCGCGCGTCTGGATGCATGGCGAATTTTTGCTCATTGACAGCAATAAGATGGCCAAATCCGAGGGCAATTTTATCACCTTGCAAACTTTAAAAGATAAAGGTTTTTCTCCGCTTGATTATCGCTATCTGTGTTTAACCGCCCATTACCGCTCGCGCTTGAATTTTTTTTGGGAGAGTTTGGCGGCGGCTCGCAATGCTTATGAAAATCTAGCGCGGCTCATTGTTGAATCGCAAGCGGAAAAACGCGTTTCAAAAAAGACCGCGTTTAAATCATTAACCAACAAGTTCCAGGCCAGCGTTATTGATGATTTGGACCTGCCCGGAGCCTTGGCCGTGCTTTGGGAAGCAGTTAAATCCCAAAATTTGTCTGGCAAAGATAAGATAAAGCTGGTTAAAGATTTTGACAAGATTTTGGGTTTAGAGCTTCTGAAAGCAGTCCAAGCAAAGGCTGCCATACCAAGCGCTGTCTTGTCAATTGCCAAGAAGCGCCAGGTTCTGCGGGAGCAGAAAAAGTTCGCTGAAGCCGACAAATTACGGCTGGAATTAGCCAAAAAAGGCTATGAGGTGAAAGATTCCTCTGGTGGCGGATTTAGTTTATTGCGGATTAAATAAGGTTTTTCACAAAAAGTAATCCACAGGCTAGATTCCTAATAAATTTACATATTTCCGCAAATTTGCTAGATTTATAAGGTAATTCCCACTAATTACAAATACAATACAAATCTACAAATGAATTCATTTGTAGATTTGTAACAGATTTGTTGATTCGTGGGAATTGGAGCTTTATAATAAGCAAGCAATAAAATCTATTTTAAAAATTAATTTATAAGCAATTAAGGAAAAACATTATGTCCAAGATGACAAAAACACAGTTGTTGGCCGAATTGGCCGAGAAGTCGGGCATGGCCAAAAAGGATGTTGCCAAGTTCTTTGAAGTCATGACTGAAATGGCTTACAAAGAAGTTAAGTCCGCTGGCCAGTTTGTGGTGCCAGGCATTGGCAAACTGGTGAAAGTGCACCGCAACGCCCGCATGGGCCGCAATCCGGCAACTGGCGAATCTATCCAGATTCCGGCCAAAACAGTGGTTAAGTTCCGCGTGGCCAAGGCTGCCAAGGAAGCGGTTTTATAGAAGCGGATTGACGCTGATTTTTACAAAAGGCGCTCTGTTTTGAAAGGGCGCCTTTTTGTGATAATATGGTAAAAGAGTTGTCATATTGTTAAATTGTTATATTGTCATACTTTTATAGGCAAAATAAAGCTGTAACAAAACAATTTAGCAATTTAACAATATAACATTTCTATTATGAAATTCACCTACAAAGATACTTGCGGCGTCAAACAAAGCGAAATTGACGCTCTAGTCAAAAAACTCTCGCCTTACCTGGCCCAACTTAAAACCGCTTCCCAAGATGCCAATTACTCAACCGATGAGGCCTGTCTCCATCTGCCGTTTGACGAGTCATTGCGCCAGCTTATTGCCGAAACAGTGCAGAAAAAAAAGAGCGAACATTTGCGCGAAGTCATGGTGGTGGGTATTGGCGGTTCTATTTTAGGAAGCCAAGCCATGTGTCAGGCTTTGCGTCCCAGCGGAATTCCGTTCTCTTTTTACGATACTGTTGATAGCCGCAAAATAATTACCGCCATTGAAACCATCAAGCGCCTAGCAGCCGAGGAGCGGCAACTACTCGTCAACATTATCAGCAAATCAGGCGCCACCATTGAAACCCATGCCAATGGCCGCGTTATCTTGGAAATTTTAAAAGAGGTTTTTCCGGAATGGCAAAAGCAAGTTGTCGTAACCAGCGAGCCGGAGTCCAAGCTCTCATCATGGGCGCGGGAGCAGGGCATTGACACTTTGCCCAATCCGCCAAAAGTCGGGGGCCGGTTCAGTGTTTTGAGCGCGGTCGGATTGTTGCCCGCGGCTCTATCTGGGCTGGATATCAAATCCTTGCACCACGGCGCTTGTGAAATAGATTTTAATGAAGCAGCCGCGTCCGCGGCCATCATCTATCTAAACTTAAAACAAGGCAGACTGATGCATGATTTATTCCTGTTTGACAGCGACTTGGAGAACTTGGGCAAATGGCACCGCCAGTTAGTAGGCGAGTCGCTCGGCAAAGACGGGCAAGGCATTACGCCTTTGGTTTCCATGGGCTCGGTTGATTTGCATTCCATGGTTCAGCTGTACCTGGCTGGTCCCAAAGACAAATTTACGACCTTTGTGACTTTGGAGCGGGGCGAGGCAGTCAAAGTTCAGCCAATGGATGCGGGTTATGATGATATTGTGCCTTATGTTACCAATAAGACGCTTGCAGAGGTTATGGCCGCTATTCTGGCTGGCACCAAAGAGGCTTATCAAAAGCGCGCATTGCCTTTTGTGTCCTTGGATTTGGAGTCAGCCAGCGAGCGTGAGCTTGGCTATTTTTTCCAGTTCAAGCTGGTTGAGGTGATGTGCCTTGCAAAATTAATGGGCGTGGACGTTTTTGGCCAATCGTGCGTGGAAGAATACAAGATTATAACGAGGCATATTTTGGAGAAATGATGTAGTGTGGAGTTTTTGGATTTAGTGAAAAAAATAATTGTTATATTGCTAAATTGTTTTATTGCTATGCTATAGTTAAGAAATGCCCTCAAAAACAATATAACAATATGACAATATAACAATTATTTCTTGTGATGGATAAAATCAAAACACAGACGAAGCCATTCCCACAAGCTCCTCCCCTCCGCCGATTAATCGGCCCCAGCTTTATCCTCATCGGCCTTGGTCTTGGCAGCGGCGAAATCATCCTCTGGCCATTTCTCTCATCAAACTACGGTCTAGGCATTATCTGGGCCGCGGTTTTAGGTATTACGTTTCAGTTTTTCATGAATATGGAAATAGAGCGCTACGCCCTGGTGAAAGGCGAGAGCGTATTTTGCGGGTTCAACCGCCTGTGGCGCGGCCTGCCGTACTGGTTCATTGTCTCGTCATTTATCGGGTTTGGCTGGCCCGGCATGTCTGCCGCGTCCGCGGTCTTGATTGGCAAGGTCTTTGGCATTGAATCTAACACGCACTACATCGCCATCGCGCTCTTGGCGCTCACCGGGCTTTTGTTCACGCTCGGACCTTCGCTTTATAAGGTTGTGGAAGCGTTTCAAAAGTGGATTATCCTCATCAGCGTGCCATTTATTACTATCATCACTGTCTGGCTTGCCAAAACTGCTGACTGGTCTGCGTTAGGCCGCGGCCTTGTTGGAATAGGGGATGGGTACGTGTTTGTTCCGGAGGAAATCGCGCTGGCAGTGTTCCTTTCGGCGTTCGCGTACGCCGGAGCTGGCGGCAACCTTAATCTCTCGCAGTCTTTGTACATCAAAGACAAGGGCTATGGCCTGGGCAAGTACGCGGCTCGGATTACGAGCCCGGTTACTGGCAAAACACGCTCCGCGGTAACTGCCGGCTCGCGCGTTGCGTTTGAGCGGAATGCGTCAAATCTCGCGAACTTCCGCGCCTGGTGGAGCAAAGTCAACATTGAGCACGGCATTGTGTTCTGGTTCACCGGCGCGTTCACCATGGTCATGCTTGCGTTTCTGGCATACATCACGGTGCACGGCCAGTCTGGGGTGGAACAAGGGATTGGGTTTATCTTGCTTGAAGCAAACGCCATCAGCGCGTCGCTGGTTCCGTTTGTTGGAATTGCGTTTATGCTGGTAGGCGGGGTGATGCTGCTTTCCACCCAAATCGGGGTGTTTGAATCCTGCTCCCGCATGATTGTTGAGAATATCGCGATTCGGCGCGAAGCAATTGGCAGCCGCTATAACATGTCCAAAATGTTCTACGCCACGCTCTGGCTCTTTATCGCGTTCGGCGCTGTGGTGCTCTTGGCCGGGTTTAATGAACCCAAGGCGCTCATTGTGCTTGGCGCGGTTATCAATGCTTTTACCATGCTGGTGCACTTGGTTTTGACCTATTTTTTGAACCGCCGCGAATTGCCGCGCGAATATCAGGCGTCTTGGTGGCGGCAGGGGATTATTTGGGTGGAGATTGTTTTCTTTGTCATTTTTACCGGGGTGGTGGTTTGGGACAAGTTCGGGTAAAGTTCAAAATAGAATAATTTTATTCTATACTACTTAAGAAGTTTCGCATCAATTGCGCGTGCTTCTTTTTTGAAAAATGCTTTGATGGTTTTCCAGTTTGCTTCAAAGTATGTCTGCGGCATGGGGTCTTTGTCCGCATCATCAAAGTAGGTAAGGCTTTTGATGATGTGCGGCAGGTTGTGCTCTTGCCCTGGGTATTGGCCAAGAGTCCGTCTGATGATATCAACCAGCGGTTCGCGGTTGCGGCAGTACCAGTACAAATCCACAAAATCGCGCTTGCGTCCGCGCTGGCTGACGGCAATAATTTTCATGACTGCGATGTCTTCCGGGATGAGCACGCGCATATTGCCGTACTTGACTTTTGCGCGTGAAGGTTTAAAAAATGGATACGCAATAAAGCTCATTTTTGCGCCTTTCAGTTTTCCATACAAGGTTCCGTTTTCTTGGTACGTCGTTTCCCATTCTTTCGTGGCGGCAAGCGAACGCTCGAGCGAGGTTTTATCAAACTCGGCGCGAGGCAAAAAGAAATCAAGGTCCACGGATTTTCGGTGACCGACTTGCAGGGCGAGCGCGGTGCCGCCAGCGAGGTACCAATCTGTATTTTTGAGCAATGGTGATTTTACAAGATATGAAAACGCGCGCGCTGTTGCCGGCGGCAACTTATCCAGATATAGACTTTCTGGTTGTGCTTTTTTTAGCGAAAGATGAGTGACCATAGGGAACGCGATTTTTTATGAATGACTCTTGATTTTTTTAGCGTGTTTTTTATGAGCCGCGGCGAGTAGTACCGGCGCATCCATTTTACTTCCGGCGTGTTGCCAAAATCCAAAATCCGTTCAATGACGTAGCGGGCGTGTTTTTTAGGGTCTATGGTTTTTGGATCCACGTCCCAGAACAGGGTTTGGCGGAACTTGATAACTGGTTTGTTTTTGGTTTTTTTAGCTGCCATATATTAGTAGTATAGCACATTTTTTGGTTTGAAACAATGAGTATAAGAGGGTAATTTTGGCTAAAAATAGGTAAAAATTGGCAGTTTTCATTGACATTGTTAGTTATTTATGGTAAGATTTTGAGCTAAAATCAAAGCAAAAAAAATTTGTTGTCTTTGAAAATTCAGCAACCATGCCACAGAGTGTGGTATGGTTTTCAGTTTCACTTCCAAAATGGGAGGAAGTAAAGATGGGACGGATTATGTCGTTGTTCGCGGCGTTCGTGCTGGCCATTTTCTTGGTCAGCTGTGGTGGTGAGAACCCGATGGAGTCGACGGTGAATGGGTTTAGCCAGCCGCAGGCGCTGGCAAAGGCGGCTGTGGCTGATAATGTAAGTAACTTCACCGCTGAAGTGGTGGTGACTGTCACAAAAGACGGCGCCCCACTTGGAGATGTTGAGGTCTTGCTGGCAAGGTCTGTTTCCGGGCAGTCAAGGATTTTTCTGTGGTCCGGAATAACAAAGCCAGATGGGATTACTGAGATTCAGATCAACCCGTTGAGCAATAATGACCAGTATTGGCGCATCGGCGCCTCTGGTTATTACATTGCCCGGGCATTCAAAAATGGAGCCAGTAATGTCAGGGGCGAGCAGATCGGGGAATGGGGGAGCATACCCATTAACGGCGGGGAGATAGCCTACATCGAACTCCCTATTGACGGGCATGCTCGTGTTGAAAAGAGTGTACCCATCACAGGTGTTATACCTGGAGATGTTTTCTTTGTTCCGCATGTTGTCATAGATAAAGACCCGATCATGACGGACAGGAACGAGGTTGTTCCGACTGGAGTCTCAGGGTCAAGCAACGTGCGCCTCGGGTCTGTTATGGTTGGGGTACTGGCTAACGCAGAAGTGCGGATTACCGAAGTTCTTGTTTCTGGAGATGTTGATGACGACATGCTCCTGGGAAGGGTATTCCGCAACCTGAGCTTGAGGTTTGTTCAGACCCAAACCCAAGTTGGCCAAACGATTGGCACATTTCACGGAGGCCCGTTTGTTTTTCGACCAGTTCCAGTCATTATGGCTCCGGCTGGGTCAACATTAACATTTGATGTCTATGCTGACATAAATTCAAATGTCTCGTCAGCGGACTTGCAAGCGATTAACAATGACCCAAACGGAGTACTCAACGTGTCTGTAAAGGCCGTTGGGACTGTCACTGGCCAACAGGTGGTGGCCGGGCCGTGCAATCTACAACGGGTGTACATCGCGGAGCATGGATCGCTTGAGTTTCGCGTGGACCCTGCCTTCACCAAGCACGAGATTCCAAATTACCTCGACGGTAAGGTCGAGGTTGCAAGCTTCATCACTCGTGCTGTGGGCGAGGATATCACAGCCATATCATTACCGTTCATGGTGCCGAAAGGCGCGGTCAGTCCGTGGGTGCCAAATCTGTACACCCAGGTTGACGGCCAGGAAACGAATCATGCCTGGACCGATCAAATGACCCCGGGTGGCGTCATGAACTGGAATTCATTGTTTGGCGGTGGCCTCGTTTTTCCAAAAGGAAAGGAGGTGCGGGTTTTCTTTCGCGCCACAGCCAAGTCCATCGGCGGCCTGCCGGATATCGAGGCGGGAAAACTTATTCAGATCGACCTCGTCAAGGGTGATCTGAATCTCGTCGGAATGACCTCGGGACGAGCTTTCTCTAGTCCCGCAGTCGCCGGCATACCTATTCAGGTGGTCGGCGCGGGCGAGGAGTTGTTGTTTCCTCCGATTGAGCTCAATCGTAGCTTCGCTTTACTGCGGAGTGGCTATGCCAATGTGTTTTCAAGTGGGCGTAGCGGGGAGACAGTGAAGATTGCCATCACTTTTCTCATCCAGATACCCTCGGACATACGAATGGTATTTGAGAGTAGTGATGGAGAGTTTCTCGCCCTCAAGGCAGACGAGGTGGCTGGCAGTACGGCGACTTTCTCGTTCGCTTGGACTGGCTCCCATGTCCAGCAGGAGCTCATAAGTTTGGGGATTGAGGACCGGCCATATGGCTGGCTCTCGTTCTACGGCCCCGCTAGCTCCGCGGGCAAGCTCGCCAAGCTTGCAGGTGGGTGCCCGATTCGATCTTTTGTGGTAACCCGGATGTAAGGTTACCGAAGTCGTACAGTGCCCGCATCTTGACACAAGGAAGTGTTGAGTGCGGGCCTTTTATTTTTGTTCAAAATTTGTTAGAATAACAATGTTATGAAGGGCATAAATTTAATCATACTTTTCGGCTCCCAGGCCACGGGCCAGACCAGGCCTGGCTCTGATGTTGATGTGGCGGTTTTGGCTGACCATGTTTTATCGCTTCAAGAAAAATCGGATATTGGTCAAGAATTATCCCTGGAACTCAAAGTATCCGACGATATTATTGATATTATTGATTTACAGACCGCTTCGCCCTTGCTGCAGCAGCAGATTTCCACTCACGGCAAGCTTTTGCGCGGCAGTAAAGATGATTTCATCCGTTGGCGGGTATTGGCTTGGAAAATTTACCAAGACACGGCCAAGTTCCGCCGGGCGCGGGAACAAGCGTTAATCAAACAAGCTCATGTCTAAAGAGATAATCTTGAAAAAAATTGAGCAACTGCGAATGCTTTTGCGCGAGCTAGAGCAGTTGTTAGCCCGGCCGTTACTTGAGTTCCGAGGGGATATGGTGGTCATTCGGGCCGCGGAACGGGATTTTCAACTCATGGTGGAATTGGCCAGCGACATTAACACCACTGTTCTCATTGCCAAGACCGGCAAAACTCCGGATACTTACCGGCAGTCTTTTAATGATATTGAAAAACTTGGCATCATCACCAGCAACATAGCGGCCGCGCTGGTCAAGAGCGCCAAACTGCGAAATATCTTGGTGCATGAATACGATTTTGAGGAAGATTACGAGCGGTTTTATTCGTCAGCCAAAGCCCTGTCGCCAATCTATCAGGAATATCTTCAAGCCATGGTGCGGTATATTGAGAAGTGGTAAGGGGTGTATTGACAAATAAAGCAACCATGGTAGAGTGATTATAGCTATGCACAACACTGACTGCCACAAGCGCGCTATTATGTTCCCGGCTTACATTACATCCGGCAGATTTGGTGTTGTGGCGTAGCGGTGTAGGTAGGTATTGCCAAATAGACTCAAATCTGCCCCAAACAAGCGTTGGGGTTTTTTGTAGCATATCATCATGCGCTCTCATGAATCCGCGTCTGAGGTGGATTGATGAGAGGGAATGACCTTTGACAACATGAGAGTTCACTTCACTGACTGTTCACCAGTTCACCCAAAGGAGGTGGATTATGGAAGCAACGACAGATGCTGCTGTGCTGGGCTGGTTCAAAGAGATTTATGACCGGGATCAGCAAGAGGAAGTGAGCGTGCGCGAGTATTTGGAACTATGTAAAAGAGATTCAGCCGCGTACGCCTCGCCGCACGAGCGCCTACTCAAGGCCATCGGCGAACCAGTGCTCTTGGACACGAGTGCCAATGAGCGCTTGAGCCGTATCTTCTCCAACCGCGTCATTCGCACCTACCCCCAGGCGTTTCAGCGGTTTTATGGAATGGAAGACACTATTGACAGGATAGTCGCTTTCCTGCGCCATGCGGCCCAGGGTCTGGAAGAGGCCAAGCAGATTCTGTACCTGCTCGGGCCAGTGGGCGGGGGAAAGTCCTCGCTCGCCGAACGGCTCAAAGAGCTTATGGAACAGGAGCCGTTCTATGCGCTCCAGGGGTCTCCGATTCACGAGTCGCCGTTGGGACTTTTTGCCAATCAGTTCCAGCGCGCGCGGCTGGAAAAAACATTTGGCATTCCGGCGCGGCGCGTGCCATCGACCATGTCGCCCTGGGCCGGGAAGCGCCTGCGCGAGTTCGCCGGAGACATCACGCGGTTTAAGGTGGTCAAGCTCTACCCTTCCATCCTCAACCAAGTGGCTGTTTCCAAAACCGAGCCCGGAGATGAGAACAACCAGGACATTTCGTCCTTGGTGGGCAAGGTTGACCTGCGCCTGCTGGAACGTTTTTCGCAGGACGACCCGGACACCTACAGTTTTACTGGCGGGTTTGGGCGTGGCCACCGCGGCATCATGGAATTTGTGGAGATGTTTAAGGCGCCCATCAAGACCTTAAATCCGCTCTTGACCGCGACCCAGGAGGGCAATTACAAGGGGACCGAGGCCTTGGGCGCTATCCCGTTTGAGGGCATTGTCCTGGCCCACTCCAACGAATCCGAGTGGGAGGAGTTCCGGAACAATAAACGCAACGAGGCCTTTATTGACCGGGTCAACACCATCAAAGTGCCTTACTGCTTGCGGGCAACCGAGGAAGAGGAAATCTACCGCAAGCTTATCCGCAACAGCGCCCTGGCGGACGCACCCTGCGCTCCCCAGACCTTGCGCCTGCTGGCGCAGTTCTTGGTGCTCACGCGCCTCAAGGACCCGGGACCCAAGTCCAATGTGTTCTCCAAAATGCGGGCCTATGATGGAGAAAATTTAAAGGATGTGGATCCCAAGGCCAAGGCTATCCAAGAGTACCGGGATGATGCGGGAGTTGATGAGGGTATGATGGGCATGTCCACACGGTTTGGTTTTAAGGTGCTTTCAAAGACATTCAACTTTGGCACCCAGGAGGTGGCTGCCAATCCAGTGCACCTGATGTACGTGCTGCAGCAGGAAATCATGCAGCTGCAGCACAAGCGCGAGAAGGAATTTTTGGCTTTTGTGAAAGATCATCTGTCCGGGGAATTTCTCAAGTTTATCCGCAAGGAGATTCAGACTGCTTTTTTAGAGTCGTATGGAGAGTATGGTCAGAACATGTTTGACCATTACTTCCAGTATGCGGACTTCTGGACCCGCAACCAGGATTACCGGGACCCTGATACCGGGGAGATGTTCGACCGCGAGGCGCTGAACCAGGAGCTTGAAAAGATTGAGAAGCCCGCGGGAGTAACCAACCTCAAGGACTTCCGCAACGAAATTGTCAACTTCGTGCTCCGCTGGCGCGCTGACCACCGGGGAGAGAGTCCTAAATGGACGAGCTATGAGAAGCTCCGTGAGGTCATTGAAAATCGAATATTTTCCGGCACCGAGGAACTCTTGCCGGTGATATCTTTCACCAAAAAGGGGTCCACGGAGGACCAGAAGAAGCATGACGAGTTTGTCAATAGGATGGTGACTCGCGGCTACACCGAGAACCAGGTTCGCCTGTTGGTGGACTGGTTCCAGCGCATACAGAAATCATCTTAAGGTTTGCGGTGTGCAGAGGGCAACCTCTCTCTGCACACCTTTTTTTCACTAGATTTGAGAGAGGAGCGCATGATGCAGACCAGGATTATTGACCGGCGGGCGCAGGGCAGCGGCAAGAGCACCGACAACCGGCAGCGGTTCATGCGCCGTCATCGGGCGGCGATGCAGGAGGCGGTGCGTAAGCGCATTCAGGAAGGGAAGATTGGGGATGTTGTTTCCAGGGATGAGAAAGAGGTGCGGGTCAGGACTGGCAAAACAGACGAGCCCGTGTTTCAGCACGGCCCGGGCGGCCAACGGGAGTTCGTGGCTCCTGGCAATAAGGAATTTGTTGCCAGAGACACGATTCCGCGTCCGCCAGCCGGCTCCGGAGCTGGGAAGAAGGGCGCTCCTGACGGCGAGGGGGAAGATGATTTTCAGTTCGTGCTCACTACCGAGGAGTATCAAGACATCTTTTTTGACGGACTGGAGCTTCCGAATTTGGTCAAGCGCGCCTTGCGCGGCGAAGAGGAGTTTTGGCTCAAACGAGCCGGGTTTGCTCGGGAAGGGCCGCACAGCCAGTTGGATTTAGTGAGAACTTTGCGGTTTTCCAAGGCCCGGCGTTGGGCGCTTCACCGGCTGCGCTTTCAGCGTCAAAAGCGGGAGCTCGAAGAAGAGCGCGAGAACCTTGAGCGCGAACTGGCCGGCGCGACCGGTGCTGATATTGAACGCATCAGGGAACGTCTAGTTCAACTTCAGGACGAGCTTGACGTTGTCCAGCGCAAGCTGGATGCGATTCCGTTTTTAGACCCCCTGGACGCGCGCTACCGGCGCCATGAACGGGTGCCCATTCCGGTCCATCAAGCAGTAATGTTCTGTTTAATGGACGTGTCCGGCAGCATGGGCGAGTGGGAAAAAGAGATGGCCAAACGCTTCTTTGTGCTCCTATACTGGTTTCTCAAGTGCAGTTACGAGCATGTTGAGGTAGTGTTCATCCGGCACCACCACACTGCCAAAGAAGTG
>MHKO01000040.1:35345-35905 GCA_001818435.1 Candidatus Komeilibacteria bacterium RIFCSPLOWO2_02_FULL_48_11 | reverse complement strand
CGGGAGCGGTTTTATTTTTAGCAATCCTTTCTGGCGGGCTTTATATGTTTTTCTTTTCCAACCGCGCCAGGCCGGGAGAAGCCGCGGTTAATGTTCCTATTGCGCCAGTCGTGGCGTCAGAGAGCGGCGCTACTCCCGAACCGCCGCCGCAAGCCACGTCCACGGCCGAGCGGGTGGTGGAGAGCCCGGCCTATGACAGCTCCAACCAGCTAGTGGGCAATTTAAAAATGTCGGTGCCGGCTCTGGTCGCTAATAAGTACGGGGAAAGCCTGGGCATTACTGTGCTTCTGCCAGCTGACATAAGCTTGCCAACAGAGAGTGAAATCTCCGGCGGCATTTATTCTCTGTACCCGATAGGCGCGACTTTTTCCGAGCCGATTGCTTTTGAGCTGGGAACCACAGCGCTTTCAACTCCAGAAGCGCGCTCCTCCTTTTACCCGGCTTATCTTAAAGGCATTGCCTGGGAGGAAATTGCCGGCCACCAGGGAAGCGGCAATGGCTGGTCTTTTACCTTGGATAAGTTTCCCAGCGGCCCTCTAACGGCCGTGCGCCGGGCGGCG
>MHKO01000040.1:20475-35322 GCA_001818435.1 Candidatus Komeilibacteria bacterium RIFCSPLOWO2_02_FULL_48_11 | reverse complement strand
AGTTGAGAGCCCTAAAAACGTTTCCAGCCAAGACACGGACAGCGACGGTTTAACCGATAAAGAAGAAGCGCTTTTGGGAACCAATGTCAGCTCTCCGGATACTGACAATGATGCTTATCTGGATAAAGCCGAGTTTTTAAATAATTACAACCCGCTCGCTCCCGGCGAAAAATTGGAAGCCGCCAAATTAGTTTCAACCTACACTAATCCGACTTATGGCTACAAAGTTGGCCAGCCAGCCAAGTGGCTGGCTGACGCTCTGGACCAGACTAATAAGCAAGTGCTTTTTATTTCCGATACTGAAGAGTTTTTTGAGATATTGATTGAAGAGAATCCAACCAAGAAGCCGATTGTGGATTGGTACCGTTCCCAATCGCCGCTTTTGGCCAACGTCCAGCTGGATGTTGCCGTTATTGACGGCGCGGGCGCGGTTTGGAGTCCGGACAACTTAACCTTATACGTTGGCCAAGAAGGTTTGGTATATATTCTCACTTACAACAAAGGCACGCTGGAGGCTTTAAATTGGCCGTCTGTTTTTGAATATTTTTATAAGAGTTTCAAGTTCGGGAACACGACTAGCGCCGGCAATGCCAGCAACCCGCCAGCGCCAGTGGAATAATTTTTTATGGCACGCCTAGTGGTAATTAATCGCGTTTCTAAAGCCGTTCATTTTCCCCGGGCGGCTGTTTCGGTTGTACTTAAGGCGGCGGAGCGCGCCTGGCCCAAGCGCCTGGCCGGCAAAACAGTGGCCGTGGCTTTAGTGGCTAAAGCCGAGTCCAGGCGTTTAAACCAGGCGCATCGGGGCCAAAATAAAGCCACTAATGTGTTGTCTTTTGCCTCCGCGGCTGACGGGGAATTAGGGGATATCATCATCTGCCATGAAGTGGCCGCGAGCGAGGCCAAGATAGCTGGTCTTAAAGTTAAGGAGAGGCTGGAATATCTTTTTATCCACGGCTTGCTGCATCTTTTAGGTTTTGACCATCAGTCCAGCCGACAAACCAAGAATTTTGTACAGGCCGAAAAAAAGTTTTTAACCATTAAAGCCAAGTAACATGCGGGTAGTAAAAAAATTCGTTCGGGCGTTCTCTGGTTTTAACCAGATGCTCGCCACCGAGCTATCGTTGAAAATTGAAGTCCTCGCCGGCTTGGTGGTTCTGGCGGCGGCTTACTTTTTTCAAGTGACCAGGTTTGAGTTTTTATTCATAGTCGGCGCCGTGTTCGGCCTTATTATTCTGGAGGGAATAAACACTGTTCTGGAGCGGGTGGTTGATTTGTCCCAGCCCCATTATCATGAAGCAGTCAAAGAAATAAAAGACGCCTTGGCCGCGGTGGTTCTGCTTGCCGTGGTAGCGGCCGCGATTGTCGGCGCGGTTATTTTCTGGCCTTACTTGTTTTAACTTTTACTACAGATTACAAATCAGTACAGATATACAGATAAGACAGTTAAGCTTCGTTTGTCATCCCGAGCCCCTACATAAAGAATGCCATTAACCACGGGCGTGGGAAGCGAATTAACGGAATTCAACGAATCATAATGTCGCGGGGCGAGAGGATCCCGTGGCAATCGCGATTAACACGGGATCCTCTCGGCGTGCCTGCCCCGGCGCGGTGAAGTAGGCTGCTATATTTACCGTATCCATTTAGTTGAAGCGCACTCTTTGACGCCTCGGGATGACAGATGGTTTCCTGAATGCGATTCGTTTATTCGTACTGATTCGTAATTCGTAGGGAGTTGAACAAAAAAGTAGCACAGGAGCGCCAAAGGCGAACACAAATTGTGTTCAAGATGTGCACAGCAATGTCCATTGCGGAAATGGCCGTCTTTTAATATACTAGAAGTGAAAGTTAACAAAAAATCCGCCTTGGCAAGTCCGCTGCTTGCCCACCGAAGAGGCGGAAGGAGGCGGAATAAACTATGTCACACGTTGAAATAATTGCCGGATTAGACATTGGTTCAGCCAACATTCGGATGGCGGTTGGAGAGCTCTCGGGCGAAGGAGACCAGGTCAACATTATCGGCCTCTCGGAAGAGCCGTCAGCCGGAGTCAGCAAAGGGACTGTCCGCAGCATTGAAGAAGTGGTGGACGCCATCCGCAATACCGTGGCCAATGCCGAACGCATGACTGGCCTGACTTTAGACCACGCCTACGTGGCTATTTCCGGCAGCCACGTTGTTTCCCAAAAAAGCAAAGGCGTGATTGCCGTGGCCCGGCCAGACGGCGAAATCCGCGCCGATGACGTGGAGCGCGTGCTTGAGGCGGCCCAAGCCGTTTCCGTGCCGCCGAATTATGAAATTCTGCACGTCTTGCCCCGGACTTTCACCATTGACAATCAGGCGGGCATTCGCGATCCAATTGGCATGAATGGCGTGCGGCTCGAAGTTGAAGCCCAGATTATTGAGGGCCAGTCGGCTCACATTAAGAACGTTACCAAGGCCGTGAATTTGGCCGGCATCGGCATTGATGATTTGGTTTTGGCATCCTTGGCCGCGAGCGAAAGCTCTTTAACCGAGCGGCAGAAAGATTTGGGCGTGGCGCTTTTAAACGTGGGCGCGGCCACCACCAGTTTGCTGGTTTTTGAAGAAGGCGACATTCTCCATGTTTCCGTTCTGCCGGTGGGCTCGGCTCACATTACCAACGACATTGCCATTGGTTTGCGCACCAACATTGACGTGGCCGAGCTGATTAAGCTCCAGTATGGACACGCGGCGCCTGACCGAGTGGGCAAGAACGACGAGATTGACATGCGGCTGGTGGCTGAAGAAGAGGAGGGCAGTTTTGGGAAGCGCCATCTGGCTGAAATCATTGAAGCCAGAGTTGAAGAAATTTTTCACATGGTTGACAAAAACTTGCGTGAAGTCGGCCGTTCCGGCAAACTGCCGGCCGGGGTGATTATCACCGGCCGGGGCGCCAAACTGCCGGGCCTGGTGGAGGTGGCCAAGCGGGAATTCCGCTTGCCGGCCGGAATTGGCGTGCCCATTGGCGTGGAATCAGCCATTGATAAAATCAACGACCCGGGCTTAACCACGGCCATCGGCTTGGTGCGCTGGGGAGAGGCCAATCAGATGCTGGCGCCGCGGCCGTTTGGCAGCTGGCAGCTAAAAGGCCTGGCTGGTTTTGGCAAGCAAGTCCAGTCTCTTATCCGCATTTTCAAACCATAGGAGTGCAAACAAAATTATTCCAGATTAACTTTATAAACCGTATGGAGATTAAGCCGCAAATCGAGACTTTCGCAAAAATAAAAGTAGTGGGCGTGGGCGGTGGCGGGTCAAGCGCTGTTAACCGCATGATTGAAGAAAAAATCAAGGGCGTGGAATTTATTTCCATTAATACCGATGCCCAAGCCCTGCACCACAACAAGGCCCCGATAAAACTGCATATCGGCCAAACCGTGACTCGCGGCCTGGGAGCGGGCATGAATCCGGATTTGGGCCGCAAGTCGGCCGAGGAAAGCCAGGATGAAATAAAAGAGCTGCTCAAAGACGCGGACATGGTTTTTATTACTTGCGGCTTGGGCGGGGGCACGGGCACGGGCGCGGCTCCGGTGGTGGCGGACATTGCCCGCGATTTAGGGGCTTTGACCGTGGGCATAATTACCAAGCCTTTCATGTTTGAAGGCCAGCAGCGCCGAGCCATTGCCGAGGCCGGATTAGAAGAGTTGATGGAGCGGGTGGACACCATTATCACCATACCCAATGACCGGCTCCTGCAGGTTATTGACAAAAAGACTTCCTTGATTGACGCTTTTCGGGTGGTTGATGATGTGCTGCATCAAGGCGTGCAGGGCATTTCCGAGTTGATTACCGTTCCCGGACTGATTAACGTTGATTTTGCTGACGTTAAGGCCATTATGCACGGCGCCGGCAGCGCGCTCATGGGCATTGGCCGAGGTTCGGGAGAGAACCGAGCCATAGACGCGGCCAAAGCGGCCATTGACAGCCCGCTCTTGGAAATGTCCATTGATGGGGCGCGCGGCATTCTGTTCACTGTTACCGGCTCGAGCGATTTGGGCATGTATGAGATTAACGAGGCGGCCAAGATTATTACCGGCGCGGCTGATGATGACGCCAAGATTATTTTTGGCGCCGTGGTCAGCGAGGAGATGAAAGACGAGGTTAAAGTAACGGTGGTGGCTACCGGCTTTGAAGGCAAAGGCCGGCCTCACGGCGAGCCGCTCCAGGTTAGGGAGCAGACTTTAGAGGCCGCTGATCGCAAACAATCCATCTTTTTTGAAAAGCCGGCTGAGTTTAAAGGCAAGCGCGGCGCGGCGCCGGTTCGGCCCGAATTTGAGGCTGAAGAAGAAGAGGCCGGCGAAGAAGAGCTGGAAATTCCGGCGTTCATCCGCAAGAAAATGAACTAAAGTCATAAGAAATTTTTATGCACTGTCCGGCTTGCAATTATGATGACACAAAAGTTCTTGATTCCCGCTTGTCTGAAAATGAAAACGCGGTGCGCCGCCGGCGCACTTGCTTGAAATGCAAATTTCGTTTTTCCACCCTGGAAGAAACGGAAATACTGGACCTGTCGGTTATCAAGCGCGACGGCCGGCGCGAAGCCTACAGCCGTTCCAAGATTGAAGGCGGGGTGCTGCGGGCCTTGGAAAAACGGCCGGTTACCAAACAAGAATTTCGGTCCCTTATTTCCGGCATTGAGCGCGATATTTACGTCCTGAATCGGCCGGAAATTAAAACTTCGGAAATCGGGGAGATTGCCATGCGTCATCTCCAAAAAGTTGATCAAGTGGCCTATATCCGGTTTGCTTCGGTATATCGGGCTTTCACTGACGTGTCTAATTTCCGCGAGGAAATCAGCAAATTAGCCCCAACCAGAAGACAAAAGTCATCGCGTTTAAAGAAAAAGAAAATCGCCTTATCCCGCCGTCGCGGACGGGCGACTAAAAAAAGATAGTAACCCGCCTCTTCCCGCCTCTTCGGCGGGCAAGCGGCGGGTCCGCCGAGGAGGCGGAAAAGAAATGCCCGAACAAAAAAACATTGAACCCGCGCCCGGTCCGGCCGCGCCCGAGGCCGGGAATTTAACACCCAGCCGGTTGGAGGAATTAATGGCCGAGAATTTGGCGCTGACGCGCGAGATTCACGCTTTAACGTCCAAAACCAGGCGCTACATTTATTTCGCCCAAGTGGCCACGGTCATCAAGCTGGTTTTAATTATCGGCCCGCTGATCGCCGCCGCTTTGTTCCTGCCGCCTTATTTAAAACAAGCTTTGGCCGCCTACAAAGAACTATTGGGGAATGGCACGGGCGAGACCGCGGTTGAAGGCAATAACATAATTAAGAGTTTTTTAGGCACTGATTTGGAAAAACTTCAGGAAATGAAGGATTTGTTAGATGATTATCAAAAAGAGTAATTTTATGTTTTGGGATGAGTTGCCAAGCGCGATAAAAAAAACATTAGTGATTACCATCTCCGGGAGCATCGTGGCTGGCGGCCTGGTTGGGGCCATAACCGGAGTGCTGGCCACGGCCTGGGTTTCCAGCCAGTCCTGGCCGTGGTTTTCCGAATGGTTGCGCCTTGCGCCCGGAGATTCCACTGCCAATCCCGATAAAGCCAAAAATCAAGTTGTGATTGAAGATTCGGCGACTGTGGAGGTGGCGGCCAAAACCGCGCCGGCCGTGGTTTCAATTGTAGTGACCCAGGATTTGTCAAAACTGTACAATCGCACGGGACCGTTATTTCCGGGTTCGCCTTGGGACGAGTTTTTTTTCAGTTTTCCTTTTAATGAATCCCAGCCGCAATCCGGCAAACAAAAAGTGGGCGGCGGCACTGGCTTTATAATCACCACCGACGGCTTGATTATTACCAACCGCCACGTGGTTGATAATGAAGAAGCGGAATACTCCGTTGTTTTAAATGACGGCGCCAAGCACGAAGCGGAAGTTTTGGCTCGCGACAGCGTTAATGACATCGCGGTTCTTAAAATCAAGGCTGATAATTTGCCGGTTTTGGATTTGGGCGATTCGGACCAGGTAAAAATCGGTCAGACCGTGATTGCCATCGGCAACAGTTTGGGCGAATTCAGCAACACCGTAACTAAAGGCGTGGTTTCCGGCATCAACCGCCGCGTGGTGGCTGGCGACAACTCCGGTTCTTCCGAGGTGATTGAAGAGGCCATCCAAACCGACGCGGCCATTAATCCCGGCAATTCCGGGGGGCCGCTTTTAGACCTTTTCGGCAAAGTCGTGGGGGTCAACACTGCCGTGTCGCGCCAAGGCCAACTCATCGGCTTTGCCATTCCCATCAACCCGGTTAAAGACATTATTCAAAGCGTGCAGAAATACGGCCGCATTGTCCGCACTTTCCTGGGGGTGCGTTATGTCATATTGACCGAAGAGATCGCCAAAGCCAATGGCATTACTGACATTAATCAGGGCGCGCTCATTGTCCGCGGCGAGCAAAGAATCGATTTGGCGGTGGTGCCTGGTTCGCCGGCCGACAAAGCCGGAATTGCGGAGAATGACATTATTTTGGAAGTTGAGGGCGAAAAAGTCATGGTTGACAAAACACTCACCAGCTTGCTTAACAAATATAAAGTCGGGGATAAGGTGAGGTTGAAGATTTATCACCAGGGCGAGATGAAGGAAGTTGAAGTTGAACTGGCAGAGAGAAAATAGAAACCGGATGATGGAAATCGGAAAACAGAAGAATTGTTATATTGTCAAATTGCTTTCCAGTATGGCCGTTGATCTGTAACAATATAGCAATATAACAATTTAACAATATGCACGAAGTAATAAAAAAATTAACCGAGCTTTCGGCCAAGATCGCCCAAACAGCGAGGCTACTTTGATGTTGGCAAGAAGGAGTTGAAGTTGAAAGATTTGGAAAAAAAGTTGCAAGAGCCCGAACTGTGGCAGAATCGAGAACAGGCCCAGGCCGTGACCACTGAACACGCCAATCTGAAAAAAGAAATTGAGGCCTGGCAAGAGCTCTCTCGCGAGGCCGAGGCTCTTTTGGCTTTGGCCGAAGAATTTAAAGATGAGGCCGAGGAAGATTTAGTTGCTGATTTGGAACAAAAGTCAGCCAAGCTGGAACAAGAATTCACTGCCTTGGAGTTCACTGTTTTTTTTACGGGCGAGTGGGACGAGCGCCAGGCCATTGTGGCCATTTCCGCCGGCGCCGGCGGCACCGATGCCCAGGACTGGGCCGAGATGCTCCTCTCCATGCTGCTGCGGTTCGCGGAGCGAAAGAATTTTAAGACTCGTTTAATTGATAAGCAATCGGGCCAGGAAGCGGGCATAAAAAGCGCCGTTTTTGAAGTGAACGGCCAGTATGCTTTTGGCATTTTTAAATCCGAGAGCGGGGTCCACCGCTTGGTGCGCATTTCCCCGTATGACGCGGAAAAAATGCGCCACACTTCGTTTGCTTTAGTGGACGTAATTCCGGATTTGGGCGACTTGGCGGACGTTGAATTAAAAGACGAGGACTTGCGGATTGACGTTTTTCGTTCTTCAGGCCATGGCGGCCAGTCGGTCAATACCACTGATTCCGCGGTGCGCATTGTCCACATCCCGACTGGTTTGACCGTTACTTGCCAGAACGAACGGTCGCAATTACAGAATAAGCAAACAGCTCTCAAAATTTTAAAATCGCGCTTGGCCAAGCGTCAAATTGAGGAGCGTGAAAAAAAAGAACGGCAAATCCGCGGAGAAGTAAAAAGCGCGGCCTGGGGGAGCCAGATTCGCTCTTATGTTTTGCATCCTTACAAGCTCGTCAAAGACCACCGCACCGGGCTTGAAACCCAGGATGTGGACGCGGTCTTGGCCGGAGAGCTTGACGAGTTTAGCGAGGCTTTTGTCAGGTGGCTGGCTAAAAAAGAAAAGAGATAGAATCGTTTTTGTTACTGGGTTTGCTTTTTGACGGGTTATATTTTATACTGTGGTTGTATGAACATGCCGCAGATAAAATTAAAGACCGAATTTTTTGAAGAAGACGGGCAAATTATTGGAATTGCGCCGGAGATTAATGTGGGAAGTTCGGGCAGAGATATTGTAGATGCGCAACGATCACTTAAAGAGGCGATTGAATTATGGATAGAAGGTTGCATTGAGATGGGAACTTTGGAGCAAGTTCTTGACGAGGATGGTTTTAGCCGGAAAGCGGATGGCGACTGGGTGCATCGTCAGGCGCTATCACATCAGACCGCGACATTCAGTTTGCCTGATCTAGCGGTCATGGCATAAGACACATGCCAAAATTAGTCCCGATTCACTATACGAAATTGATACAACTATTTGAGCGCTTTGGATTTAAAGCTACGCGTTATCGCGGCGACCATATCATGATGAATAAGCCCGGAGTGTCCAGACCGCTGGTAATCAAGACAAGTCCGCCCCGCGTTTCAGCCGCGCTTATTAGAATAAATTTGACCACTGCCGGCATAAGTCGCGAGCAGTATTTTAGAGCGCTCGCGGAGTTTTAACATGCCGCGCTTGGCTCGTTCCAAAGTATTTTTAATTTGCCTCTTGGCTTTTGTGTTGGGAGTTTTGGCGGCTTCTTTTTTGGCGATTAAGTTTGTCTATTTATACGGTTTCCTCCTTTTGCTCTTGGTTGGGTTTTTTATTTTCTGGTTTCAGCGAACTTGGCGCATTATAACCTTGTGGGGGTTATTTTTTGTTTTGGGAATGATTCGGCTGGTACTCTCGGAACCGGTAATAAGCAACCCATCTCACATTAGTTTTTATAATGGTCAGAAGGTTGTGGTTGAGGCTGTGGTTACCGAAGAGCCGGATGTGAGATTGGATGGGCAGAAATTGACGGTTTCTGTCATTGCGAATAAAACACGTCATCCCGACCGACCCGCCGTACTCGGCGGGGAGTGGAGGGATCCCATTGGTAATCCACGAGATCCCTCGACTCCGCTTCGCTCCGCTCGGGATGACGATAAATTAAAAGGCCGTCTTCTAATTAAGACCGCGTTGTATCCTCAATACCAATATGGCGATTTGTTAAAAATCACCTGCGCCATTGAGGCGCCGGAGCAGATTGAGGATTTTGCTTATGACAAGTATCTGGCCCGTTATGATATTTACAGCGTCTGTTGGCGAGGGCAGATTGAAAAAATCGGGAGTAATCAGGGTAATCTTATCAAAGCGGCGTTATTATCAATCAAAGCGCGGTTTATCGGCGCCATCAACTCCAGCCTGCCTGAACCGCACGCTTCGTTATTGGCCGGCATTTTGGTTGGGGCGCGGCGCGGCATACCCGATTATTTGCTGGAAGCTTTCAACCGCGTCGGGGTAACGCACATTATTGCCATTTCCGGTTCAAACATCACCATTATTGCCGCGGCCTTGCTGATTTTAATGCAAAGCATTGGCGTCAGCCGGCGCCGCACTTTTTGGCTCATCAGCTTGGGTATTGGGGCTTTTGTGATTATGACCGGAGCCAGCGCTTCAGTGGTGCGGGCCGGCATCATGGGTTTGTTCGTATTGCTGGCGAGCCAGCTGGGCCGGGCAACGCGGGCCACTAATGCTTTGGTTTTTACCGCTTTTGTGATGCTACTTATCAATCCCAAAATTTTGGTTTTTGATGCTGGGTTTCAACTCTCGTTTTTAGCCACCATGGGCATTGTTTATATCAGCCCGATTTTGCAAAACCTTGCAAAAAGATGGCCCAAGTTATTTGGCCTCAAAGAAGTTTTAATTGCCACGCTCTCGGCCATTATTATGACCACCCCGCTCATACTTTACCAGTTCGGCCGGTTTAGCGTCATCGCGCCTCTGGCTAACCTTTTGATCGTGCCGGCAGTTCCAACAGTGATGGCGGTTGGTTTTATCACCGGACTTGTCAGCCTGGCTTCAAGCGCGGTGGGCAGTGTTATCGGCTGGGGAGCCTGGACGCTTTTGGAATATATTATTCGCGTGGCGGAATTTTTGTCATCCTGGAGTTTTGCGTCTTTGGAGCTGTATTCTTTTCATTGGGTATTTATGGCGGCGTTGTATGGGGTAATTGGGTGGTGTGTGTTTAAAATTACTGTTAAAGATACAAGACACAAGATACAATAATCAAGCAAGATACAATATTCAAATTAGAATGCCAAATGTCAAAACCCAAAGCTCAAATGAATGTCAAATGCTTAAATATGCACGTCATTCTGAGGCGAAGCCGAAGAATCTCGTGTTTAATTCTGAGATCCTTCGCTGGCGCTCAGGATGACGAGTTTAACCTTTTGTCATTAGGATTTTGGCATTCATTTGGCATTTGAACTTTGACATTTGGATTTTAATTTGTATCTTGTTTGTATCTTGTTTCTTGTATCTTTTTATTTATGACTCTCAAGCGCTACCAACAAATTATTGTCCTCCTCACTGGTTTAACGCTCGTCATTATCGTTTTAACGTTTATTCTTTACTGGCAGGCCAGGAACAAGCCCAACGTTGAAGTCGTTTTTTTGGACGTGGGCCAGGGGGACAGCATTTTAATCAAGACCAAATATAATCAGCAGATATTAATTGACGGCGGTCCGGATGCCAATGTTTTAGGGCGATTAGGCCGGCATTTGCCTTTTTATGACAAAGATTTGGACCTGGTGATTGCCACGCATCCGGACGCGGACCATATTGCCGGGTTGGTTGACGTTCTTAAGCGTTATCGCGTCGGCTTGATGCTTGAGCCGGGTTTGGCGCATCCAACCGGCATTTACCAGGCGCTCCAACAGGAGATTGCCAAAAAATCCATCACCCAACATTTGGTTGCCAGCCGCCAAATTTATGATTTGGGTGATAATTTGTTTTTGGACGTGCTTTATCCTGATACCAGTTTTGTTGGCCAGGATTTGGAAGATGCCAATTCGGCTTCAATCGTGGTGCGGCTGACTGATGGCCAGATTGATTATCTATTCACCGGCGACGCGCCGATTGAGACTGAAGACAAGATAGCGGCTCTCTATGGCTCTGGGTTGGATTCTGAAATTTTGAAGCTTGGTCATCATGGCAGTAAAACATCCAGCAGTGAACCTTTTTTGGAAGCCGTGGCGCCGGAGGCGGCCGTAATTTCCGTGGGCCGAGACAATCGCTACGGCCATCCGTCTTTGACGATTTTGAACCGCCTGAAGAAACTCCAGATTCCGGTTTTGCGGACTGACGAGCTGGGGGACATTAAGTTAAGGAGTGATGGGGAGTATGTGGAGCTTAAATAAGAGCGATACTAAATTAATACGAAAGCATACGAAAAATACGAATGTCATTGCGAGGGAGCCCCTCGGGCATACTCGGGGTAAACTCCCTCGCGACTCCCTCGGGCATACTCGGGACAGGCTCCGCAATCCCAGAATTTAATCTCGGGATTGCCGCGTCGTTCGCAGAGTACTGCTCGCTCCTCGCAATGACAGAAAGTTCGTGTCTTTCGTATGTTTTAGCATGACTTTCGTATCGCTTTCTTGCATTTTCACCGCATTTTGCTACACTATTCTCATTATGCCTGATCAAAAACCCATAAAGATTTTGCTGATGGAAGACGAAACCATGCTGTCTTCAATGTACCAAACCAAGTTTAAAAATGAAGGTCTAGTGGTGGCCACGGCCCCGGACGGGGAAGCGGGCTTGGCTAAAGCCAAGGCCGAGCAGTTTGACATTGTGCTGGTGGACATAATCATGCCCAAGCTGGACGGCTTCGCGGCGCTCAAAGAATTGCGTTCTCTGGAGCAGTATAAAACCACGCCCATCATCCTGCTGACTAATTTAGGCCAAGAGGAAGACATTAAAAAAGGCCAGAGCCTGGGGGCCACTGATTATCTGGTTAAGGCCAATTTTACTCCCAGCCAGGTGGCGGCCAAAATTAAAGAAATTTTAAGCCAGTCCAAGAAATAATTTTTTTATGATGAAATTAAAAATCAGCGTGGCGAAATTAAATAATCTCTTGAACATAGTGAATTCCGTGTTGCTGGCGGCGGCGGTTATTCTGCTGATTATAGTTGTTCCCAGTTTATTATGGTAATTTTAATTATTGTATGACGACAACTTTTCCGATTTTTAAGACTAAAATCGCCGGGCCCGAGGAGAAATATCTGCTGGAGGACCCGGTGGAGCGGCGCAAGTATTTCGCGCTTAAGGCTGGCCCGGAAATTGAAAAATTAAAAGAGTATTTGGACGCGGGCAATACTTTTGTGGGCTTTCTTTTGGGCCCGAAAAATTCCGGCAAAGGCACCTACACCAAGCTTTTTATGGAAGCGGTCGGCAGCGAGCACGTGGCTCATATTTCCGTGGGCGACATTGTCCGCGGCACGCATAATGACTTGGCTGATGAGGGCAAGAAACGCGAACTCATGGAGTTTCTCTCCAGCCGCTACCGCGGGTTCATTGCTCTGGAAAAAATTTTTGACATTATTGAAGGCCGCGACACCAAAACTCTATTGCCGACCGAGGTGATTCTGGCTTTGGTGGAGCGCCAAATTGACCGGCTGGGCCGGAAAGCGATTTTTATTGACGGCTTTCCGCGCAATCTGGACCAGATTTCTTACGCGCTTTATTTCCGCGCTTTGATGGGCTATCGCTCGGACCCGGATTTTTTGGTTTTCATCAGCGTGCCCGAGGCCGTGATTGACGAGCGCATGAAGTTCCGCGTGGTTTGCCCGCTGTGCCAGGTGCCGCGGAACGTGAAGCTCCTGCGCACCAAAGACGTTTCATACGACCAGGAAACAAAACAGTTCTACTTGCTTTGCGATAATTCCGCTTGTTCCGGTTTTGGCACGGCTCGCCTGAAGCCGAAAGAGGGCGATAATTTGGGCATTGAGGCGGTGCGCGACCGCCTTGAGCTGGACCGCCAGGTTATGGCCAAGTTGATGGAGCTTGAGGGCGTGCCTAAAATCTATTTGCGCAACGCCATTCCAGTGGCGCAAGCCAAGGAATTCGTGGATGACTACGAAATCACGCCAGCCTACCGCTATGAATATGATGAGGCCGCTGGCCAGGTGAAATTTATTGAAGAGCCCTGGACAGTCAAAGACGACCAGGGCGAACTTTCTTACAGTTTATTGCCGCCGGCAGTCGGCGTCAGTTTGATTAAACAGACCGCGCAAGCGCTGGGGCTGTAAAGTCTTGACATAATAAATCATTGGCGCATACTAAAAGTAGTTTAAGAACCTTCCCTAATTATAAAGGGTTGGTTCTTTGGCAACTTGTTCATTAACTTTTCCCTGGCCGTGGGGAGACGGTCAGGCACACTCCATTCAATCTTCAAACTTCTACCTAGGGGGAGAGAGTAATGAATTGCGGGTTATGCAATTCAGAGCTGACGCAAGTCAGCCAAGGTAGCGACAAGGAAAGAGTTGGAGAAGACCGGATGAAAGTATTTAACGGTCAAAATTCCGGTTGGTTCCGGTGCGTGAATCCAAAATGTGTCCAGGTTGGTGAGCTGGTTCACATCAAGGGCCGGAATCACAAACGGAGGCGGCATATCGTGCATCCAGATTTAGAGATGCCGCCGACGCGGCCCCAGTGTGAACAACATTGGCTGTTTACCTAGCTTCGCTTCTGAAGCGAGATTAGGTGAAATGCCTGCGGTCTTTTGGACGCAGGCATTTTTTTTTGGTGCAAAAATTGTTGATAAATTTTAAGATTTATCCTAACTTTAGCGAAAGTCTGAACCTTGTTTTTGAGCTTGTCACGAGCTTGGCCGCGGATGTATAATAGAGATAGCTCTTTCAGGCTATAGGTTTTCTACAAACGCGTTATCTTGGGAATCCACTATCATGCCGGCCCGTGGGCCGGCATCGCGGATACCCTTGGCCCTTCTTTACGTTCAATGGCGCTTCTGCAACCAGAGCCGGGCCCTAGGCTCGGTTTGAAGTACACTGGTGCCAGGCCTATTACCGTCAGAGGGGAACGCTATAGCTTAAGAGCCGCCTATTCCTCCTTTCGGAGGAAAGGACTAGATGAGGAAAGGAGATGCATGATGATATCTTCTGATATCAAGTCCTCAGACACTTAGCCCGCCGATGAGGCGGGCTAGTGTTTTGTTAGCGGCTGTGGTATTTTATTAGTGCTACGGGGACTAGTATACCGGTAGTACGCGCCCATGGGGTGGGTGTAGACCGGGTTCGATTCCCGGGTCCCCGATAGCGCGTCTGCCCTGGGCGGAAGGTCGCGAGTTTCGGCCAGAGGCCGACCAGCCTCTGGCTGGCAAATCTCGCCAGCCCGATTGTAAATATTCTTATGTTCCAGAGCCGAATTGAAGGCATAATATTGCAACCAACAACCCAAGAGTTTGAAAGCCAGGCGGTGCTGAATCCGGCCGGCGTGGCCAAAGACGGCGTCATCCACTTGTTTTATCGCGCAGTGCGGCCAGGCAATTTTTCCACCATTGGTCATTGTTTGCTTTCGGTTGATAACCAAATTTTGCAACGCGAGAGCAAGCCGCTCTTGGTTCCGGAACATCCTTACGAAGCTCAAGGCTTGGAAGACCCGCGGATTGTTTTTTTGGACGATGTTTATTACATGTTTTACACCGCTTATGATGGTAAGAACGCGATGCTGGCTTTGGCCACCAGCCCGGATTTGGAGCACTGGACAAAGCAGGGCGTTATCTCCCCGCATTTGACTTACGACGAAGCCGAGGACATTTTTCACCACTTGAATCTGGATGAGCGTTATTTCGCTTTTGAGGCTTATTACAAGCATCTGGCGGGCCGGGACGTGCTGTTGTGGGAAAAAGATTCCTTTCTGCTGCCGCAAAAAATCAATGGCCAGTTCGCGCTCTTTCACCGGATTCTGCCCGGCATTCAATTGATTAAATTCAATAATTTTTCCGATTTAACCGAAAGCTTCTGGCGGGCCCATTTGCGCGAGATTGACCGGCATATTGTGCTGGAGCCGAAATTCGCTTGGGAGAGCCG
>MHKO01000040.1:17263-20457 GCA_001818435.1 Candidatus Komeilibacteria bacterium RIFCSPLOWO2_02_FULL_48_11 | reverse complement strand
CGGCGGCGGCTGCCCGCCGCTCCCTACCCTTGCGGGCTGGCTTTTTATTTATCATGCTGTGGAGCAGCTGCCCACTGGTTTTATTTATCATGCCGGGGCCGCGCTCTTGGACAAAACCAACCCCCAGCGCGTTATCGGCCGCTTGAGCCAGCCTTTGTTTTCGCCGCAAGAGCCTTGGGAAAAAGAGGGCCGGGTAGCCAACGTGGTTTTTCCAACTAGCGCCCTGATCCGCCACAGCCGGGTTTATGTTTATTACGGCGCGGCTGACAGTTTAATCGCCTGCAAGTCGTTTGACTTGAACGAATTATTGTTGGCTTTAACTCAATATGGTGAAGAGAGCCAAAGTTAAAAAAAGCAACGGCTCATCAGCCATTGCTTTTGTGTCTTCGTTTCCGCCCCGGCCTTGCGGCTTGGCCACTTTTACGGCTGATTTAACCAGCGCCATTGACAAGTGGTATGCGCCGCGCCTGCTTACCAAAGTGGTGGCCATGAACGTTGAGGAAACGGATTTTTATTATTATCCTAAAAAAGTCCTGGCCAAAATCAACCAGTCTCGCGCTGACGAATATCGGGCCGCGGCCGAACTGCTCAACCGCCGGAGCGACGTTAAGGCCGTCAACATCCAGCATGAATTCGGAATTTTTGGCGGCCCGGATGGGGAAATGATTTTGACCTTTCTTGACGCTTTAACCAAGCCGGCAGTTTTGACTTGGCACACCGTCATTCCGGCGCCGAACGCCCGGCTCCGCGATTTGGTTCAAGCCCTCTCCAACAAAGCCGCGGGCCTGATTGTCATGACTAAAACTTCCAAAGAAATTTTGGAGAAAATCTATAATTTGCCAGGGAGTAAAATCGCGGTGGTGCCGCACGGCATCCACCCGGCGCTTTACCAAGCCAGCGATCAGGCTAAACTGGGCTTGGGCTTGAAAGGCAAAATGATTTTAACTAATTTTGGTTTAATGAGCCGGGCCAAAGGCATTGAGTACGTGCTGGAGGCCCTGCCCGCGGTGGTGGCTAAATTTCCCAACATTCTGTACTGTATTTTAGGCGTTACCCATCCGCAAGTGTTGCGCCAGGAAGGCGAGGTTTACCGCCGGGAGCTGGTTGCCAAAATCCACAGCCTTAATTTACAGAATCACGTTCGGTTTTACAATACTTATTTTCGGTTGCCGGATCTGCTGCGTTTTTTGCAAGCCACTGACATTTACGTTGCCAGTTCCTTGAACCCGCATCAGGCCGTGTCCGGCACCCTTTCCTACGCTTTAGGCGCCGGCCGGCCGGTGATTTCAACCAGTTTTGCTCAGGCTAAAGAATACATTACGCCCAATGTCGGCCGTTTAGTGGGCTTTAAAGATCCGGCCGGGTTCAGCCGCGCTTTGATTGAATTGTTATCCGACCCTAATCTTTTAAGCGAACTTTCTAAAGGCGCCTATGCCCGCACGCGGCACATGACTTGGCCAAATATCGCTCTGCTCACAGTGCGGGCTTTGGCTAACTGGGCTCCAGATTTGGCGGCTCATGGCCGGGCTTTGCCGCCGGTTAAAATTTCCCATCTCCAGCGGCTGACTGATGATTTCGGCATCATCCAGTTTGCCCGCTTTACCCGTCCGGACAAAGCATCGGGTTACACGGTTGACGACAATGCCCGGGCCTTGGTGGTGGCCTTACTGCATTACCAACGTTTTAAGCAGGCTTCGTCTCTTAAGTTGGTTGGTATATACCTGCGGTTCTTGGAGTATGCTTGGCGCGACAACTTTTTCCAGAATTACGTCAACATTGACAGAACTTTTAATGTTGAGCGCAATTCTACCGAAGGTTCGGGCGATGCCAATGGCCGCGCAATTTACGCTCTGGCGCGCTTGGCCACAACCTCAGGCCTGCCCCGACCTTACCGGCGCCGGGCCCAGGCTTTAGCCGAGCAAGCGATTGCCAAACAGCATAGTTTCACCTCGGCCCGTTCAGCCTCTTTTTTCATTAACGGTTTGGCCTGTTTTTTGCGGCGCTGGGCCAACCCGAAGTATTTGCGTTATCTGCGCCGCCAGGGCCGTTTTTTGCTGAAACTTTACAAAACAAACAGCCGCCGCGACTGGCAATGGTTTGAGCCGGAACTAACTTACGCCAATGGCGTTATTTGCGAAGCCATGTTCAACATCTATCGCGTCACCGGCCGCAAGATTTATTACCAGGTAGGCAAAAAAACGCTTGATTTTTTATTGAGCCACACTCTGCGGGAGCATTACGCCCCGATTGGCCAGAACGGCTGGTATCGCCAGGGCCAGTCGCGGCAATATTTTGACCAGCAGCCCGAAGATGCCGCGGCCACGCTGGCGGCTTTGCAGGCCATGCGCACCATTACCAAGCAAGAACGCTTCCGCGACGCCATGTACAAAGTTTATAATTGGTTTTTAGGCGATAACATTACCGGCCAAATGATGTATGACCCGCACACTGGCGGCTGCTTTGACGGCTTGAAAGAAAATTCTGTCAATCTTAACCAAGGCGCGGAATCAACTTTAGCCCATCTGGCGGCGCGTTTGCTGCTGCCGTAAGGCGCGGCCGGCCAATAGTTGGTTCAATAATGCCAGCCGCGGGTTGCAATTTGGCGCGTTGTCTTGTATACTATCTATTGTAGTAGATGTGTTTGTTTATATGGCAAAGAACAGCATAAAAATACTAGGCGATTTGGAGGCGGAGATAATGGAAATAGTCTGGAAGATTGGCCCGGCTTCGGTGCGGGACGTCTTGTCCCGATTGGCCAAAAGAAAACCAATCGCTTACACAACGATCATGACCGTCATGTCCAGGTTATACGACAAAGGAATTTTAAAGAGGAAGATGGATAAAAGCGGAGCCTTTGTCTATCTGCCGGTCAAGGATAAAAAATCCTTTTTGGCTCAGGCCTCGGAAAAAATCATTAAAAACTTTTTAAAAGAGTACGGGGATGCGGCCGTGGCCCAATTCATGGGCATTATTGAAACAGCAAACGCCAAGCAGTCAGCTGAATGGAAAAATAAGTTAAAAGAGCTGGTGAAATAATATGGCCCGGACCTTTGCCGAGAAATCCACGGCCGCGTTCAGACAAATCGTTTTTATGATTATGGCCGTTTTGGGTTTGGCCGGTTTTTTGTTTTTTAAAATTTATCAAAAAGTTTATTCATACGCCGGCGTCTTGATCCATAAAGTCGAGACCGCTT
>MHKO01000040.1:15235-17117 GCA_001818435.1 Candidatus Komeilibacteria bacterium RIFCSPLOWO2_02_FULL_48_11 | reverse complement strand
AAAACCAGTGGTCTTTTGTTTCGGCCTGCGGCAGCCGAAAGTATGCCTGGCCAGCGGCTTGATAAAAATGCTGCGTCCAGACGAGTTGGAAGCGGTCTTGGCGCACGAGCATCATCACATGATTTCCCGCGAGCCGGCGAAATTATTCGTGATAAAATACTGGCAAAGCGTTTTTGGCTGGCTGCCCGGAATAAAAACACTCATAAATAAATACGTTACTTTCTCTGAATTAGCGGCTGATGAACAGGCAACCGGTAATTTTACCGATAAATTAAAGCTGGCCCGGGCTCTTTTTAAAATAGCGGCCACAGAAGAAAAACAACTGCTGCGCGCGGGCTTGGCTTTATCATTTTTCAGCTCAGTAATCGCCGAGAGAGTCAATAAGCTGTCTGATGACGCCTACGCGCCCAGGTTTAAATTATGGGGCCAAGGATTCCTTATCAGCCTTGGCTCCGTTATATTTGGGCTTTTAGCCGTGTTTATCTTTTTATCAGACAGTTCGCAGGCGCTGGCCATGCACAATAATGCCAGTTGTATTTTGGACAGCGGAGCCAGCCAAAGTACGTCTTTAATCTGCGCGGCCGGCCATGACGGCCATCAAGCGACAGCCAGATGCGATAGGGATTAGATGTCTGTGGATAATTAATATAGACAACGCCGGGGAAACCTACTATACTGTGTAGTAGGTTTTTAAATTAGCGGCCAAGCTGCAAATAAAAAGTTTAATTATGCCCAAAATAACCGTGCCCATCAAAGGCATGCACTGCCGGTCCTGCGAGATTTTAATAGAAAAGAATTTAAAAAATATCGCCGGCGTCAATAAAGCGGATGTAAGCCATAAGCTGGGCACCGCGAATATCTATTATAACCAGGCGCTGCCCGCGAGCGAAGCCATAAAACAGGCGGTCAGAGAGGCCGGTTATGACATTGGCCGAAAAGAACCGTCGCCCTGGCTTTCCCGAGACAGGAATGATTATGCCAATTTATTAAAAGGCGCCGCGATTCTGGCTGTTTTGTATCTGGCGGCCAGAGGCTTGGGCTTGTTCACGATTGGCGTGCCCACCGAGAGCACTGGTTTACTGGTGGTTTTAGTTGTTGGCTTGGTGGCCGGAATTTCCACGTGCATGGCTTTGGTGGGCGGCTTGGTCTTGGGCTTGTCGGCTCGGCACGCGGAGCTGCACCCGGAGATATCAACCAAAGAAAAGTTTGTCCCGCATATCTATTTTAATCTGGGCCGGATATTGGGGTTTGGCCTATTGGGCGGCGTCATCGGGCTGTTGGGTTCCGTGGCCCGGCCGTCCACCGGCACGCTCGGTTTTATGACTGTTGGCATCGGCGGAGTGATGATTTTTCTAGGCTTGAAACTGGTGGAAATATTCCCGGCCTTAAAAGATAAATCTTTATCATTGCCAAAAAGCGTGGCTCGTTTTTTTGGCTTGAATAAAGAGCAAAAAGAATACAGCCATCAGGGCTCTTTTATCACCGGAGCTTTAACGTTTTTTCTGCCCTGCGGTTTTACTCAGGCCATGCAGCTTTATGCGGTCTCCAGCGGCAGTTTTAGCCGCGGCGCCATGATAATGGCTTTGTTTGCCTTGGGCACGGCTCCCGGACTTTTGGGCATTGGCGGCTTGGCCTCAATATTCAAAGGCCAAAAGGCAAAAGTATTTTTTGCCTCAACCGGCTTGGCCGTGATTTTGTTAGGCTGGTTCAACATTGCCAACGGCAGTCAACTGCTTTGGCAAGGCAAAGCCGGCAGCGTTGTTCCGGTTGCGGTTAATTCAGCCGGGGCGCAGGAGGTGAGGATGACGCAAGGCAGCGCCGGCTATTCGCCCAATGAATTTACAATTGTCAAAAACAAGCCAGTGAAGTGGATTATTAATTC
>MHKO01000040.1:15043-15225 GCA_001818435.1 Candidatus Komeilibacteria bacterium RIFCSPLOWO2_02_FULL_48_11 | reverse complement strand
TTTTCCTGCGCCAGTTCAATCGTGGTGCCCAAATACGGAATAAGCCAGTATCTTAAAAAAGGCGAAAACATAATTGAATTTACGCCGACCGAAACCGGGCAGATTCAATTTTCTTGCTCCATGGGCATGTACCGGGGAGTATTCAATGTGGTTGATTCGCCCGGCGCCGCGCTAAACGCGGC
>MHKO01000040.1:0-14977 GCA_001818435.1 Candidatus Komeilibacteria bacterium RIFCSPLOWO2_02_FULL_48_11 | reverse complement strand
CAATTGATAAAAACGCAATATACCTTGTCACAAGATATCGTACCCAATCGGTTCACAGTCAAAAAAGGCGTTCCGGTCAGATTCGAAGTTGATGTTAAAGAGAGCGGCCAAGGCTGTATGAGCACGATTATGATTCCCGGCTTATACAATAATCCCGAATATCTTCAGGGTGGAGCAAAAGTCGTTATGGCTTTTACTCCAGAGGAGGCCGGAGATTTTGACATCACCTGCGCCATGGGCGTGCCTAGAGGCATAATTACGGTAACCAACTAATTTAATCACTATGCGCACAAAATTGAATCTCAAAATCCACGGGGCAATGGCGGCCGCTGACCGTCAATTATTGGCAGATAATTTAAAGTCGCAGGAGGGGATAAAGTCGTTAAAACTTTTTCCTTTTAAGGGTTTCACCGGAGTTAAAATGGAGATTGACGGCCATAAAATATCCAAACAGCAGATTTTTGACGTCATAAAATTTGGCGGTGATTTTAAGATAGAAGAGCAAATCGAAACAGAAGGCGAGATAAGCGCGGACACAGCGCCTGTAAATTCCCAATCCACCGGCGCCAACCCGGCTAAGACGTCATTTGCGCTGGGTTTATTGGTTGGTTTGGCCGTTGTATCTTTGGCGGTAAATATTTTATTGGGATATTTTTTGTTTAAATCCAATTCAGCCGCTCCCAACATCTGGGCCCCAACCCCAACCCCGTCTCCATCTCCATCTCCGCAAGTTCAAGGCGCTGTTGCTCCGGTCCAGGATTTTAGTATCACCAAAGACGACCACGTGCGCGGCGAATTTGAAGCCCCAATTACTTTGGTTGAATATTCGGACTTTGAATGTCCGTTCTGCGAGCGTCACTACCCGACTTTAAAGAAAATTCTTAGCGATTACGCGGGCCAGGTCAGATTAGTCTATAAGCATTTTCCTTTAGGATTCCATCCCAACGCCCAAAAAGCGGCTGAAGCTTCGGAATGCGCGGACGAGCAGGGAAAATTCTGGGAATATCACGATAAATTATTCGCGAATCAGCCGGGGGGCTATGGCCTGGATAAATTCAAACAATGGGCCGAAGATTTGGATTTGAACGTTGCCAAGTTTAATGATTGTTTGGATGCGGGCAAATACGCCGGCAAGGTCCAAGCCGATGAAACGGACGGGCAAGGTCGGGGCGTGCAGGGTACGCCAGCCACCTTTGTCAACGGACAACTGGTTTCCGGGGCCGTGCCTTACGAATCGTTTCAATCGGTTATTGATCAAATATTGAATAAATAATCAAGACCGTATGGCCAGAACAATAAAACTGCGGATTAAGGGGATGCATTGCGAATCATGCGAAAAAATTATTACCATGGAGCTCCAGGAAATCCCCGGGGTAGAATCAGCCAAGATAAATTCTCAAACAGGAGCAGGCCTGGTCATGGTTAGGGAAGAGGTTAGTGATGCCCAAATCATCGCCGCTGTGGTCAAAGCCGGCTATCAGAGCCGGATTGTAGGCCAGTAAAGCAATATGGCGATGCCAGATAAATCCAATCAAAAGCCGGACAATTCCACCTTGTGGATTACGATTATTACAATTGGTTTAACAGTGCTGATTGTGGGGGGCGTGGCTTTATCCGGGAAAAAAGGGCCGAGCGCGGCCAATCTAAAAACGAGCCAGCTCCAGACAGACGAGAGTAATTACGATTTTGGAAGCATCTCCATGGCCAAGGGAAAAGTATCTAAAACTTTTACTTTCCAAAACACCACGTCCCAGGCCGTAACAGCCAAAAAACTTTACACCTCCTGCATGTGCACCCAAGCCACTCTGGCGGTGGCTGATAAAATTTTCGGCCCTTTTGGCATGCCGGCTCATGGTTTTATCCCGGGAATAGACGCCAGTATCGAACCCGGGGCCGAGGCTAAAATTGAAGCCGTGTTTGACCCGGCCGCGCATGGCCCGGCCGGCGTGGGCCCAATCGCGCGGGAAGTAATACTGGAAACCAGCGACGGCAAGTTGACTTTTAAATTCAAAGCCCAGGTGTTGCCGTAACAGAGCCTATGAAGAATAACAGATTATACATTATCCTGGTTGCCTTGGCGGTTGTTGTTGGTTCATTGTTATTGTTAAAATCCAGCCCCGGCTCGGCCCAATTTATTTGGAATCTGTCTGGCGGCGGCGACTGGCTGTTTCCTCTGGTCTCTTTATCCGCTTTGATTGACAGCCTTAATCCTTGCGCTTTTTCAATTCTTCTTTTGACCATAGCTTTCTTGTTCAGTTTGGGCGCGATGCGGTCCGGAATAATAAAAGTCGGCGCAGCCTATATTTTTGGCATCTGGCTGGCTTACTTGCTAATCGGGCTAGGCCTATTGGGCACACTGCACATCTTCAACACCCCGCATTTCATGGGCAAGCTCGGCGCCGTTATTTTGATTGCCTTCGGGATAATCAACCTACTGAACGGATTTTTCCCCAAGTTTCCGGTTAAATTGCGGATTCCCCAAGCGTCCCATAACAAAATGGCTGAGCTGATGAAGAAAAGTTCTGTTTCGGCCGTATTTTTTCTGGGCATGCTGGTCGGACTTTGCGAATTCCCGTGCACCGGCGGGCCTTATTTGATGGTTCTGGGTTTGTTGCGCGACAGCGCGACGTATGCAAAAGGTTTTGGCTATCTTATTTGGTACAACCTTTTATTCGTCTTGCCTTTGGCCGCGGTGTTATTCGTGGCCAGCGATCGGACTGTTCTAGAAAAAATACAGGCTTGGAAACGCAATAATTTAAACAGAACAAGATTTGTCGGCGGTTTAATCACTATCGCTTTAGGAATACTGATACTTTTAGTGTAAAATAACATTATGAAAACCACAACCTTCAACATTACGGGCATGCACTGCGCCTCGTGCGTGGTGATGAATGAAAAATCGCTGAAAAAAGTTCCAGGCGTTACCGAGGCCTCGGTTAATCTGCCCCTCAAACAAGCCACTGTGACTTATGATGAAGCCCAAGCAACGGAACGCGACTTGCACCAGGCCATCAAATCCGCGGGCTATGGCGTGGCGCTCTCGGAGAATCAGCCGGAACACGCGGACAGTTCCCATCTGCGCCAGATGGAAGTGGCAATTGCCAAATCACGCTCTCTCGTGGCAATCATCTTGGCTGTGCCGGCGGCTGTGGTTGGCATGTCAGGCTGGTCTTTTGGCCAAGAACTTTACGGCTTTGAGTTATCAATGTGGCTGGTGGCGGTTTTATCTTTGGTGATTATTCTTTACCTTGGCCGCCAGTTTCATCTGGGCCTGCTCAAGGAAGTTCGGCATTTGTCGCCAGGCATGGATACTTTGATTTCTTTGGGAACTTTATCGGCTCTGGGCTACAGCGTTTGGGCCATGACAGCCGGGGAGAACGATTTCTACTTTGAGACTGGCGCCATAATTACGGCCTTGATTTTGCTGGGAAAATTTTTTGAAGCCCGCTCAACCGGCCAAGCCAGCGCCGCCATTGCCAAGCTCTTGGAACTGGGCGCTAAAACCGCTCATCTTATTGAGAATGGGGAGGAGCGCGAAGTGGATATAGGGGCCGTGAAAGCCGGCGACGTATTATTAGTCAAGCCTGGGGAGAAAATTCCGGTTGACGGAAGAGTAGTCAAGGGCGCGTCCAGTTTGGACGAATCCATGCTGACCGGGGAGAGTTTGCCGGTGGATAAAAAGATAGGTGATGACGTGTTTGGCGCCACCATCAATATCAATGGCGCCATTGAAATGAAAGCCACCAAAGTCGGGGCCAACACGGTGCTGGCGCAGATCGTCAAATTGGTGTCAGACGCGCAAACCAAAAAAGCGCCCATTCAAAAGTTGGCGGATAAAATTTCCGGCATTTTTGTGCCCATTGTTTTGGTCATCGCCGCGGGCACTGCCATCGCTTGGTATCTCGCCAGCGGCGATGTTTCAACCGCGCTTATTAATGCCGTGGCTGTTATGGTGATTGCCTGTCCGTGCGCTTTGGGGCTGGCCACCCCAACGGCCATTATGGTGGGCACGGGTTTGGGCGCCGAGCGCGGCATCTTAATAAAGAACGGCGAAGCCTTGGAAAAAGGCAAGAAGATTGATATCATGATTTTTGACAAAACCGGCACTTTGACAGTCGGCAAGCCAACGGTTACAAATATTGCGCCAATTGGCTCAATGGATGAGACGGCAGTTTTGCAATTAGCGGCATCGCTGGAAAAACTATCAGAACATCCTTTGGCCCAAGCCGTGGTCAAAGCCGCTAAAGAGAAAAATTTGTCTTTATCAGAAGTCTATGAATTCCAGAATCTGGCCGGCAAGGGCGTGAAAGGAATTATTGATTCTGTTGTAATAACTATTGGGAGTCCGCGGTTGATGAAAGAGCTGGGAGCGGCCACTCAAGCCGCGGAAGCCATGATTCAGGATTTGGAGGCGCAAGCTAAAACAGTCGTTATACTGGCGCGGGATAATAAAATTATTGGCTTAATCGCCATCGCCGACACCATCAAGCCAGACGCCAAAGAAGCAGTCGCGGCTTTAAATAAACAGGGGATTGCCTCGGCCATGATTACTGGCGATAACCGCCGGACCGGCGAGGCCATTGCCAAAGAATTAGGCATTAGTCAAGTATTGGCTGAAGTCTTGCCGCAAGATAAGGCCAATGAAGTTAAAAAATTACAGTCTCAAGGCCAAAAAGTGGCGTTTATCGGGGACGGCATTAACGATGCCCCAGCCTTGGTTCAGGCCGACTTGGGCATTGCCATGGGCACAGGCACGGACATTGCCATGGAAGCCGGCAATATTGTGCTGGTAGCCGGCAGCCCGCACAAAGCCGTGGAAGCGCTTTATCTCTCGCGCCTCACTTTTAAAACCATTAAGCAAAACCTTTTTTGGGCTTTTGCTTATAATGCGGCCGCCATTCCGCTGGCGGCTCTGGGCTTATTAAGCCCCATCATCGCGGCCGGGGCCATGGCTTTTTCCTCAACCAGCGTGGTGCTGAATAGTTTGCGGATTAAGAAGCGGGGAGCGCGGTTTTAACATTCTAACAAAAAATTATGGAATTTGATTACACCACAACCACAACGAAAACTTTTGACGCGGCGGCGCAAAGCGTGCAAGATGAAATCGCCAAAGCCGGTATGCGGGTTTTATATGTTCACGATGTGCAGAAAACTTTAGCCGAGAAAGGTTTTATCCGAGAACCGTTTCAGATTATTGAATTTTGCAGCGCCAAGTTCGCCAACGAGTTTTTGAATAAGGATATTAAAATCGGCCTTTGTCTGCCCTGCAAGATAAACGTTTATGTCAAAGACGGACAAACTTTTATTTCCGGCATGCGGCCGATTATTCTGCCCCAGTTTTTCCCGCAGGCCGATTTAGGCGAGCGGCCGAAAGAAATCGATCAAATCATTCAAAACATTATCAATAACGCGTTTTAGATGGCTTGAATAACAAAACAGTTGATTGCTTACAACTCCAAGACGCGGACTTTGAAAAAATTGGCGAATATTTTATGGGTCAATCCATTGGAGATGCCGCCAGGCACATAGTCATGAATGAAATGATGAAAAGAATGATGGGTGAGCCAGGTGAAGAACAAATGCACGCAGTCATGGGCAAGCGTTTGAGTAGTTGCAATACCTCTGTCGCATTTCCATCGCAAGATGTTGGTTTTATGCCGATGATGCAAATGATGATGGGAGGATGGTCGTCTCCCATCGGACTTAATCAAGGAAACAATTCTATGATGAACTTTGGACTTATGCCTTGGGGCGGGTTTGGCTGGATTTTTATGATTCTTTGGTGGGTCTTGATAATCGCGGGGATTGTCGCGCTTATCAAATGGCTCACAGATCAATCTCGCGGCGCTCGCCATCATGAAAAATCCGCGTTGGAAATCTTGCAAGAGCGATACGCCAGAAGCGAGATTAGCAGAAAAGAGTTTGAAGAAAAGAAAAAGGACTTAATTACTAGACAATAAAGGAGATTGTTTATGTTGCTAACCAAAAATTCTCAAACCAAAAAATTTGAACTGCCGGCTTTGCCTTATGATTACGCGGCTTTGGAACCGGCCATTGACAGCCGCACCATGGCCATCCACCACAGCAAACATCACCAGGCTTATGTTGAAAAACTTAATGCCGCGCTGGAGGGCCAGGCGGATTTAGCCGGCAAAACGATTGAGGAGCTGTTGGGAAATCTGGCCGCAATTCCGGAATCCATCCGCACGGCCGTGCAAAACAACGGGGGCGGGCATTATAACCACACTTTATTTTGGGAACTGATGATTCCTCAGGGCAGTAAAGAACCGGTTGGAGAATTAGGCGCGGCCATCAAAGATGCTTTTGGCAGTTTTGATGAATTCAAAAAAATTTTCACCCAGGCCGCGGTTGGGCGTTTTGGCAGTGGCTGGGCTTGGCTGGCTTTGCATGCCGGCAAGCTAACTATCAGCTCTACTCCCAATCAAGACAGTCCAATTATGCAAAATGACAAGTCAATCCTCGGTTTGGACGTTTGGGAACACGCTTATTACCTTAAATATCAGAGCCGCAGGCCTGAGTATGTTGCTGCCTGGTGGAGCGTAGTCAACTGGGACAAAGCCAATGATTTTTATCTAGCAGCCAAATAACCCAAAACCTATGGACAACAACGCAACTATGCCTGTCGGGGAGGGAGCCGGCGCGTCAACTGGAGGTAAAAATAAAGGAGTAGCGGCAAAGTTAATAATTATCTTGATAGTGATTGCGGCCTTAGCCATAATTTACATGTGGGCGCGCAAATCTTCCCAAGGCGGCGAGATAGGCGAAGGCGCTAATATTGAACAGGAAAGGGGCGAAGAAACAGCGCCCCCGGTTATAGCCGAGCCAGAAACAACTCCGCCAGCTGAAAGCTCGGCTTTAGTAGTGCTCTTCACCGAGAACGGCTATGAGCCCGCTAGTTTGACTGTTAAAAAAGGAGAAACAGCGACTTTTACCAACACCGCCGCGAACCCCACTTGGCCGGCTTCAGCCAAACACCCCACACACACTGTTTATCCGGGTTCAGATATTGCCAAATGCGGCACCCCTGAGGCCGCGAACATTTTTGACGCCTGCAAAGGCCTCTCGGAAGGCGCAAGCTGGTCGTTCACTTTCAACGAGGCTGGTACTTGGAATTACCACGACCATCTCAATCCGACAAAATTCGGCAAGATTGTGGTGGCAGAATAAAAATTGGGGTATCATTATGTAATAATTATGATTAAGTAAAAAAATATGGTTGACGATAAAATGGTTACGCATTTTGTTTGCAAAGGCGGCTGCGGCGGAGTATCGCCTGACGCTGATTTATGCCAAGCGCCAACTTGCTCCAAGTTCAACGCGCCGTTTGATCCTTGCGGCTGTACCGATGGTTTGCACGGCGCGCCGCCAAAAACAGAAGAGCCAGAGGAGGCCGCTTTATAGCAATGGTTATCACCAAAAACAACGCCTGGCAGCTTTTGTGCCAGCATGTTCAAGCTGAAAGTTTGCGCAAACATTGTTTGGCCGTGTCAGCGGCTATGGCTTCTGACGCGCAAAAATACAATGGTAATGTCGAAATCTGGAGGATTACCGGCTTGTTGCATGATTTTGATTATGAAAAGTTTCCAGACAAACATCCTTTTGCCGGTGTGGAAATTTTGAAACAACAAAACTACCCGGACGAGATAATCCAGGCTATTTTAGGACATGCCACTTATTCAGGAGTGGCGCGTGAGACGCAAATGGCTAAATGTCTTTTTGCCGTGGACGAGCTTTGCGGCTTTGTTATGGCCTGCGCTTACGTGCGGCCCACAAAACTGGAAGGGCTGGAGCTGAAATCAGTTAAAAAGCGGCTCAAGGAAAAATCATTTGCCGCCAAAATCAACCGCGCTGAGATAGCGCAGGGAATCGCGGAATTGGGCGTGCCTGAAGACGAGCATATCGCCCTGGTAATCAAAGCCATGCAGGGTATTTCTTTGGATTTAGGATTTGCTTAATCTGTCATTGCGAGGGAGTGTACTCACGACCGTGGCAATCCCAGAATTAATTGCGCTAGCGTCGGCTTGGGTGGATGTTTTCCTGGTCCAGGAATTTTTTAATCTCGCTGACCGTGCTCATGAACTGGGCCGGGAAAATTATTGTGGAATTTTTTTCCACGCTGATCTCGGCCATGGTCTGCAAATTCCGCAGTTGCAGGGCAATGGGGTGGGCGGCCATGACATCGGCTGTGTCAGCCAGTTTTTGCGAAGCCAAAAATTCGCCTTCAGCCGCGATAATTTTGGCCCGCTTTTCGCGCTCGGCCTCGGCTTGCTTGGCCATGGCCCGCTGCATGCCCTCGGGCAGTTCAATGTCTTTTATCTCCACCATGGAAACAACCACGCCCCAGCTCTCGGTGTGCGCGTCCAGGACTTTGGCAATCTCGCGGTTGATGGTTTCGCGCTCGCTCAATATCTCGTCCAACTGGAATTTGCCCACAATGTTGCGCACTGATGTCTGGGCAATCTGGTTGATGGCGGACATGACGTTCTCAATGGCCACAATGCTTTTTATGGCATCCACCACGCGGTAGTAAGCCACAGCCGAAACATCAACCGAGACGTTGTCTTTGGTAATGATTTTTTGCGGCGGAATTGGCAGAGTGATGGTGCGGAAATCCACTTTGCGCATCTGGTCCACAATCGGGATAATCCAGCGCAAACCTGGCTCGCAGGTTTTGATAATCCGTCCAAAGCGGAAAACCACGCCTTTTTGGTACTGGGTTGACAAATAGCAAGCTAGGCTGTATAACAGGATTTAGCACCAGAACAATTGAAGTTATATTTTCCAGAACACAGACACAGGAGGTGGGTATGATGGAAACGAGAAAGCTCCAGCCGTTCCAGTCCGTGGCCCAGGTCGCCTCGTTTTTTGAGGACTTGGCCCAGTCTGACTGCGCCACCACCACGCTCAAGTATGTTCTGGCGCCGGTGTTGCGCGTGGTTTGTCTTTCCACTCCGCGTCATGAGAGAAAGCTGAAGTTCAAACATGAGTTGTGCCAGAGCGCGGAACGATTTATTGAGAAGCTTAATATTGAGCTGACCGGTGATGCGTTCTCGCTGGAATGGCACTGGGTGCGCGCTGGCGCGCTGGTCCGCATCTACATTGAGCGCACTGACAGCTTGGAGCCGGAGTATCGGTTCAACCTGCTGTACAGCGCCGATGTTTCCGGCACGTTGGCCGAGATTGTGGCCTGGATTCTGGACAACCGTTCACCCGCCACACTCGTTGGTGTCCTGGCCAAGGCGGGATAAGGCCGCAGAATGGTTCTTGATGGTTCTTGCCCTGGGCACGTTCATGTACTCAGGGCGTTTTTTATTGCCTATTTTTGTCAGAGGAATACAATAAAATCATGGAGGAATTGTTTAAATCAAAATATCGCATTCCATCTGCCCGATTATCGGGTTGGGATTATTCATTGTCGGCGTATTATTTCATAACGATTTGCACATTGAATCGCGTTTGTAATTTGGGTGATGTTTTGCGCGATGATGGTGGCGTGGCATCCGTGGCATTATCGGACATTGGCAAAATCGTACGGTACGGGTTATTAAACATACCCGCGATTTATGCGAATGTCCGGTTGGATACGTGGGTAATCATGCCCAACCATTTGCACGTGATTTTGGAAATCATGTCATCCACGCGTGATATGTCATTCCGTGGATTTGTAGAGACGCCCCACTGGGGCGTCTCCGAACAACGCAACGAACGCGAAATACCCAATAAACAAAAATTAACGGGTGACGCGTCAAATGTTGTTGTGCCAAAAACGTCGTTAAACGCAATTAATGAGACGCCCCCATGGGGCGTCTCTACGGGGGAACGCAATCCACATCACAAACCACAATGGAAACCGGGTGTGTTGGGTTCAATCATTAATCAATTTAAAGGCGCGGTTACCAAACAATGCAACAAATTCGGATATGATTTCCATTGGCAAGGCCGGTTTTACGACCATATAATCCGTAATGAAATTACGTTAAACAAAATCCGCCGGTATATTCGTAACAATCCACGGACGTGGTATCGGGACAGGAATAGGCCAGAAGGTATTTTAATGTGATTGGGTTTGCCTAATTTTGCCAGAGGAGTAAAATAGTGGTGCTATGCAAAAAGGCGTTGATTATATTGGCGTAACCACGGTCTATTTTTGCCACGACGGAGCGGGCAATTTTGTCATGGCCCGGCGGAGCCAGAACGCCCGCGACGAGCAGGGCCGCTGGGATATTGGCGGCGGCGGGTTGGAGTATGGCATGAAAGTGGAGGATTCTCTGCGCAAGGAAATAAAGGAAGAGTATTGCGCTGATGTTTTAGATTTTGAGTTTTTGGGTTACCGCGACGTGCACCGCGAGCACAATGGCGTCAAGACGCACTGGATTGCGCTTGATTTTAAAGTTTTAGTCGCAAGAGACCAGGTGGTTATCGGCGAGCCGCACAAGTTTGACGTCATTGGCTGGTTCACTCTGGAAACCATACCCGAGGACTCGCATTCCCAATTTCCGGAATTTTTAAGATTGCATCGGCACAAACTTTAGTAAATATAATATGGAACCCCTGGCATCCAAAATCAGGCCCCGGACTTTGGAGGAATTCGTGGGGCAGGAGCATCTGGTGGGGGAGGGTCAGCCACTGCGAACAGCCATTGAGCAGAAGCACCTGTTCTCTTTTGTGTTTTGGGGTCCCCCAGGTGTTGGCAAAACCACCTTGGCCCAGATTTACGCCCAGTCTCTGGATGCCAAGTTTTATCACCTTTCAGCTGTTTCAGCTGGCAAGGATGAGATTAGGAAGATTATAAAGGAGGAGCCCGCCTCTCCGGCGGGTTCGTCAAAAAACAGACCAAAGGTCTTGTTTTTGGACGAAATTCACCGCTTCAACAAGGCCCAGCAGGATTTTCTGTTGCCTTATGTTGAATCAGGCGAGATAACATTAATCGGCGCCACCACCGAGAATCCCAGTTTTGAGGTTATCCCGCCGCTTCTCTCGCGCTGCCGCGTGTTTGTGTTAAACGAACTGACAAGCGATGAGATGTTGCAGATTATCAATCGCACCGGATTTGAAATGTCGCAGGACGCGAAGGACTGGCTCATAGCCATGGCCAATGGCGACGCCAGAGCAGCCATTACCATGATTGAGAACACGCACCGCTTGTACAAAAAAATCACTGTAGAAACTTTAAAAAAGACTTTGCAATCCAAGCATTTGCGGTATGACAAGGCCGGGGAGGAACATTACAATACCATCAGCGCGTTCATCAAAAGCATGCGCGCTTCCCAGCCAGATGCGGCCATCTATTATCTGACGCGCATGGTGGACAGCGGTGAAGACCCGTTATTCATCGCGCGGCGCATGGTGATATTCGCGAGCGAAGATATTGGCCTGGCGGTTCCAACCGCGCTTGTTGTGGCCAATGCTGTGTTCCGCGCCTGCGAAACCATCGGCTACCCGGAGTGCGCCATCAATTTGGCGCATGGGGTGGCCTATCTTTGCGGCTGCAAGAAAAACCGCTCTGCCTATGACGCTTTGCGCGCTGCGCAGAAAGACGTCAAGGAGTTCGGCAATTTGCCAATTCCGATGAGCATCCGCAACGCGCCGACGAAGTTGATGAAGGAGTTGGGATATGGGGAGGGTTATGAAGCGTATACTACTGATGACCTGCTTCCTGACAAATTAAAAGGAAAGAGGTACTATAAATATAATTAGAAATAAATTTATCATCTATGGGACTAGATCCAATAAGTCAAATATTCGGATATCCTCTTACGGCAGTAGAAAGTTTTCTAAAAAAGAATGATATTGATGGAGTGCTTAAACGTATGTTAAGAGGAATTAATATTGACGCCGATTTATTTAACGCTCTTAAACTGAGGATAGGCAGAGCAATGGATAATCAGGGAAGATTTAACATTGAAAAATTTTTGTTTTATCTTGGCGGTTGCGCCTCTATCTCGAAATCAGGATTACGTAATTATGTTGAAGAAGAGAGTTACGATTTTGATAGCATGATTTTTTCGCATGATGACGCAGATTACGCGGGCATAGGATATTGCATTTGGCTTTTTATAGATGAGGAAAATGAGCATTCACACTGGATTAACAGCGAAGCGAGAAAGGAATTTGTGAAAGACGTAAAGAAGAATAAAAGATTCATAAACCGGATTGATAAAAAACCAAATTTTATTATTTCTTGGCTGTTGGCAGTAATTGAAATAGTTAGCCAAAGGATAGCTGGCAAGGAAGCTTTTATTCCGGCGGTTAGGACTAAAAGCGGATTAGTGGTTCCATTGCGGTTGATAACTGAAGAAGATAGTAAAAAATATCAGGTTTTAAGAGAATATGCCGATAAAGAAGAGAAGGCTCAAGCTCATTTAAAAAGAACGCGTCGGTTAAGGGAAGAAAAGTGGCTTGAAAAACAAGCCTTGTCGGAAAAAATTCTAAATAAATTTAACGAGCAAATTATTGGCAATGATGTTCTGCGCGGGAGTATATTTGCCGAAGTCGGATTTGATGAGAGATTTTACGAAGAAGATAATCGGGAATTAAAAAATGCCATAGGCAAGCTGGAGCAAAGGGCATCTATAAAGAACGATAACGTTAAAGTATTTTCCGGTAAGTACAGAAAAATAAAATTTGAAAAAGACAAATACAAGGAAAAAGTCAATCAAAAATCTGCTGCAGATTTTTTTGGCAATATGATAAAGGCCGATGAGGATGCGATATTTAGGAAAACAATTTACTGCTAATTTTGCCAATGCGTATTTGTAATGCGCCGCCTGCCCGCCGAAGCTTTAACGAAGGCGGAACGAAGTTGAAGAAGGAGTTTTAATTGTATTATGGAGGGATTATACCAAAACCCACCTCTCCGGTGGGCAGGTAAATACCGCGTCAAATCCGCCAGATTAGAGGGATGGGATTATGGCGCGGACGCGTATTATTTCATCACCATATGCACGCATGAATGCGCGCATTATTTTGGCAATGTTATGGTTGATGACGGCGGTGCGGCATCCGTGGCATTGTCGAATGTCGGGAACATTGCGCGGGATTGTTGGTTGGATATTCCCAATCATTTTTCCAACGCGTCATTGGATGAATGGGTGATAATGCCAAATCACGTGCATGGGATTGTGGTGATTGGGGGAAATGATGTTAAAACATTTTGTAGAGACGAGGCATTGCCTCGTCTCTACAAAACACGGGTGAATATCCACAAATGTCCAAAATATCACCCAAACCAAAATCATTGCCCGTGATTATCGGATCGTTTAAATCCATTGTTACCAAAACCGCGCGTCGAATATATCCGGATATTAATTTCCATTGGCAATCGCGGTTTTATGACCATATCATCCACACCGAAAAATCGTTGCGAAGAATTCGTGAATATATCAAAAATAATCCGCGAATGTGGGGCAGGGATAGGAATAATTCAGGGAATTTGTTAATGTAATGGCATGCCCAAGATTTTAAAACCGCAATTTTTCAACCGCCCCGCCCTTAAAGTGGCCCAGGATTTGTTGGGCAAATTTATTGTTCGGCGTTATCGCGGCCAAGAAACGGCTTTGATGCTCACCGAGGTTGAGGCTTATGACGGCCATAACGATAAAGCCTCGCACGCCAGCCGCGGTAAAACAGAGCGCAATCAAGTGATGTTCGGGCCAGCCGGATATTGGTATGTGTATTTTACCTATGGCCTGCACTGGATGTTGAACATCGTCACTGGTCCAAAAAATTATCCAGCCGCGGTGTTGATTCGGGGCACAGACAATGTAATTGGTCCGGGGCGGATTACCAAGTTTTTGCGCGTTGATAAAAAATTGAATGGCAAGATGTCGAGCCGCGCGTCTGGATTATGGCTGGAAGATCGGGGAGTGGTTATCCCAAAATCCAAAATCAAAAAATTACCGCGCATTGGCGTGGACTATGCCGGGGAGTGGGCAAAAAAGCCGTATCGGTTTATACTGGAAACATGATAAAGCACTGTATTATCAAAATCTACGGCCAGGTTCAAGATGTTGGTTTTCGTTATAGCGCCCAGCAAAAAGCCGATGGACTGGGCATTACCGGTTATGTCCGCAATAGCGCTGATGGTAGTGTTGATATTGAGGCCGAGGGCGAAGCAGGTGCTTTAGAGAAGTTTATTAGCTGGTGCCGCCAGGGGCCGCCGCCCGCTCAAGTGGCGGACGTGGAATATGAATATACTGATCAGGCAAGAAATTTTACGAGTTTTAATATTCTGCCATAGAATTGTTATATTGTTATATTGCCATATTGTTTTTTTGGACATCATAAAATTGTAACACAACAATATAACAATTTAGCAATTCAACAATTTTTACAATGAACAGCAATACGTTCAAATCTCGTGTCCTAAAAATTGTATCCAAGATTCCCAAAGGTTCAATCATGACTTATAAGCAAGTGGCCACCAAAGCCGGTAATCCTAAAGCCGCTCGGATAGTGGGGATTATTATGAGCAAAAATTTTGATCAAAAGATTCCTTGTCATCGCGTGATTCGCTCTGACGGAAAAGCAGGAGGATATAATCAGGGAGCGAATAATAAAATTAAAAAACTGCGAGCCGAGGGCGTAAAGATATGAAAAAAGTTTTAACACTCTGCATTGTGCATCAAGGCGACAAAGTTCTTTTGGGTTTTAAAAAGCGCGGGTTCGGGGCCGGCAGATGGAACGGGTTTGGCGGCAAGGTGCAAGAGGGCGAGGGAGTCGAAGAGGCGGCTAAGCGGGAGCTTGTCGAAGAAGCTGGCATTGTGCCGCAATCCATGGAACAGCGCGGTGTTTTCTATTTTACTTTTGAGGGCGATCCGGAGGAGATTGAAGTTCCATTTTTTTGCGTGACTGAATTCACGGGCGAGCCAAAGGAAAGCGAGGAAATGCGGCCGCAGTGGTTTGGAGTGAACGAGATTCCGTTTAGCCAGATGTGGCCGGATGATATTTATTGGTT
>MHKO01000039.1 GCA_001818435.1 Candidatus Komeilibacteria bacterium RIFCSPLOWO2_02_FULL_48_11 | reverse complement strand
CCGACCCTAAAACTTTGGCTCATCTGCTCCAGTACGACACGGTTTACGGCAAGTTTGGCAAGAAAGTAACAGGCAGTGGCACCAAACCAATCAATAATCCCAACTGCGTCGGCAGTCTGCAGGTGGATAAAAAACTGTTTCCAGTGCTGGCGCAAAAAGAGCCGGAAAAACTGCCTTGGCGCGATTTGGGCGTGGACGTGGTAATAGAATCCACTGGATTTTTTACCAAAGGCCAAGATGCGGCCAAACATATTAAAGCCGGGGCCAAGCGGGTAATAATTTCCGCTCCAGCCAAAGACGATACTACCCCGACTTACGTACTAGGTGTTAACACTAAAGGCGGCATCAAAGAGGAAGTGATTTCCAATTCCTCCTGCACCACCAATAGCGTGGCTCCGGTGGCGGCCATTATTCACGCGGCTTTTGGAATTGAGAAAGCCATGCTCACCACTATCCATTCCTACACCGCGGACCAAAATTTGGTTGATGGGCCGCACAAAGATTTGCGCCGAGCTAGAGCCGCGGCCTATAACATTGTGCCCACCACCACTGGCGCGGCTCAAGCTACCACCAAAACCATCCCGGAACTAAAAGGCAAATTTGACGGTTTGGCCTTGCGCGTGCCCACCATTTGCGGCTCTTTGACTGATTTGACCATGTTGCTTAAAAAAGACGCGACAGTTGAGGCAGTCAATAACGCCTTTCGCCAGGCCGCCAAAAGTCCTCTCTGGCGCGGCATTTTAGAAGTTACGGATGAGCCTTTGGTATCATCCGACATTATTGGCAATACTCATTCAACGATTGTGGATTTGTCGCTCACCCAAGTGGTGGCTGGCAATCTAGTAAAGGTGCTAGCTTGGTATGACAATGAAGCGGGCTATGCCCAGCGCTTGATTGATTTGGCAAGGAGTGTTTAGAATGGCGTTTAAGGAAAAATATCCAATCAAATCCAATGATTTTACTTTATCGGCGCCGGGCAAGCGCGCGGTGCTTCTTATTCACGGCTATACCGGCTCGCCCATGCATTTTAAGGCGTTTGCCGAATATTTGAACAAAGATGGAATTCACTGCCGGGTAATGCGCTTGCCTGGACATGGCGGCGATGCCCGAGATTTGGCGCGCACCACTTATCTTGACTGGCGCGAAGCGGTTCATAACGAACTTAAAGCGCTAGATAAGAGTAAAACAAAAGTTTACATTCTGGGCTATTCTTTTGGCTCTAATTTAGCCTTGGACGCGGCCAGGCATTATCCGGATTTGGTTGCTGGCTTGATTGCTTTTGCCACCCCCATTTTTTTGCGCCACCACTTGAGTTTGCGTTTGTTGATTCGTTTTTTTAACCGCTATTCCAAGACTGAAGTCAGGCGCAAGCCCTGGGTGCGGCGCAAGCGCGTGGCCGAATATGAGGCCGCCGGCACCTACGCCCAAGTCCCAATTAAAAGCACGCAGGAATTTCTTTCTTTTATTGATGATTTTACCAAGCCTCACCTTAAAGACGTCAAAGTTCCTTGCCTGATTCTGCAGGCCAAGGAAGATCCGGTAGTGCATCCCAAAAGCGCGGCCTATATTTTTAACCACTTGGGCTCAAGAGATAAAAAGCTGGTTATGATTCCCGGCAAAGAACACGCCACTGTTTCCGAAGCCATGCTCCGGCGGGCTTACAAAGAAACGCTTGATTTTATCATCTCGCACTGATAAAGTATTGGTATGGCCAAACTAACAAAAAACCACGAACCAAAAACAAATGACCGCTCGATTACCTCGCGCCGTGAGGATTTTTCGCAGTGGTACCTCGATATTATCGAGGCCGCTCAGCTGGCCGAGCATTCGCCGGTTAAAGGCAGCATGGTTATTAAGCCTTATGGCTACGCTATCTGGGAAAACATTCAGCAAACGCTTGACCGGATGTTCAAAGATACCGGGGTAGAGAATGCTTATTTTCCTTTATTCATCCCGGAAAGCTTTTTAAAGCGCGAAGCCGAGCACGTGGCCGGGTTTGCTCCGGAAGTGGCCGTGGTCACGCACGCTGGCGGCAAAAAATTGGATGAGCCGCTTATTGTCCGGCCCACCTCCGAGACCATTATTTATGATGTTTTCTCGCGCTGGATACAGTCTTACCGCGATTTGCCGCTGCTTATCAACCAGTGGTGCAATGTGGTGCGCTGGGAAATGCGGCCGCGCCTGTTTTTGCGCACCACTGAATTTTTATGGCAAGAAGGCCACACTGTGCACGCCACCCAAGCCGAAGCCGAGGGCCGGGTCAAGCAGATGATTGAAGTCTATCGTGATTTTGTGGAAGATTATTTGGCTATGCCGGTAATTGTGGGCTTCAAAAGCGAATCAGAAAAATTCGCGGGCGCGGTTTATACCCTGTGCATTGAATCAATGATGCAGGATGCCAAAGCTTTGCAGGCCGGCACCTCGCACATGCTGGGCCAGAATTTTGCTAAAGCATTCAACGTAAAGTTTTTAAATAAAGAGGGCCAAGAAGAATTTGGCTGGCAAACCAGCTGGGGCGTGTCCACGCGCCTGATTGGCGGGTTGATTATGGCTCATAGCGACGACAAAGGCTTGGTGGTGCCGCCCAAGATCGCGCCCATTCAAGCCGTTATAATTCCCATCTGGGCCAGTGAGCAAGAAAAAATAAGCGTGTTCAACGCGGCCAGCAATCTGGTGGCTGATTTGGAAGCCGCGAACGTTAAAGTAAAATTGGACGACCGCGAGGGCCGGCCAGGTCCGAAATTTTTTGCCTGGGAAAAGAAAGGCGTGCCCATCAGAGTGGAGATTGGCCCCAAAGACGTGGCCCAAAATTCAGTCGTCATGGTCAGGCGCGACACTAGGGATAAGCAAACCGTAAAAATGGCCGGCTTGGGAGCGCGGGTGGCTGGCGAACTTGAAGCTATCCAAAAAAATCTTTACCAGAGAGCGTTTGACTTTAGAACCAAGAACACGCGGGAGATTGATGATTGGGATGAATTCAAGATAATTTTGAAAGATAAAGGCGGATTTATCATGGCGCATTGGTGCTCTAGCGCCGAGTGCGAGGCCAAAGTAAAAACTGAAACCAAAGCCACTATCCGCTGTCTGCCTTTTGGGCAACCAGCCAAAGGCTGGTCCGCCTCTGGCGGAAAAAAAGGCCAGTGCGTGGTTTGCGGTAAAAAATCATCAAGCCGGGTGTTATTTGCCAAGGCTTATTAGCGACCTTGGAGCGTGATTTCCGAGATTCGCTTGAGTTCGGTTGCCTGGATGCAGTCTTTTGCGAGCAGGGGCTCTTTTTTAATTGACAATTATCGGCCTTTTGTATAAACTATACTCTTAAAACCTATGGTCTCCCTGTATAAGCTTGTTAAGAGATTTTTAGTACTCATACTATTAATACAGCTTACATTCCAATCTGTATTCATTTTAGAGTTTGACCCAGCTCAAGCCGCGGCCATCAAAGAATCATCCTCAAAGGATGATTTTTATTATTCCAGCCTGATGCGCCAAGTGGGGGAATTAAAGGAAAAAGATGCCGCCTTTTCTCAATCCGAGCGCGCGCAAGTCATTCAAGAACTGGCCAGTTTTATCCAATCAGAAAAAGGCCGGGTTAAAGATTTACGCCTGCCATATTCGCGTCGCAGAGCCTATATCTCGCTTCTGGAAAAACAACTGGACAGCCTGGATACAGCCCCGCCCGGCAAGATAGAATCAATAATTACTACTATCAGCTCTTGGTTCTCTTCCAATCAAGACGAGATAAAGTCAGAGCCAACAATTCAAGAGCCAGCCCAGCCCAGTGAGTTTGCGTTTGCCCCGGATGATGTCAGTTTGACTTCAACCGAAGTCGGAAAGGCGGCAGAAGCGCCAGCGCCTGAACCAATCAAAAGCTGGTGGCAGAGATTATGGCAAAAAATTAAAGATTTATTCAACATCAGCCCGGTCCAAGCCGAAGAAAGCGGCTATTTGCCGACTATTGCCGATATCCAGCCCGACAACGCTGAAGTCATCATTAATTCTGATATTAGTGATTTAGCGGCTGAACTGAATTACAATCCAGTCAAGATATTCAACTATGTCCGCGCCAACATCACCTATGAACCGTATTATGGCGCTAAAAAGGGGAGTGTTGGCTGTCTAATTGAGAAAGTCTGCAATGATGTTGATGCCGCGTCTTTGGTTATCGCGCTTTTACGCGCTTCCGGCATTCCGGCCCGTTATCACAAGGCTTTGGCCGTGGCGCCGGTTGGAGCACTAAAGGAATTATTGGGCGTGGATGAGGTAAAAACCGTTTATCTTGCCCTGGCTACCAACAAGATTCCAGTCAGTCTGGTAGCCGGAGAGAACCCGAGCATCGGCGGCTTTTTGGACGCGGCTAACCTGGAAAGCGAAACCCAGCTGGCTTTGGAATGGGTAGTAGCCGAGCTTTTTTATGAGTATGATGAGCGCGGCGGGAACATAGATAACACGGTTAATCTGGAAACTCTCTCTACTGCCACCACGACTTTGGCTCTGCAATCCTATCTCTCAAGCTATCCCAAAAAACAGTGGTTTCCGGCTGAAGTCCTGATTAAAAATCCCTTAACCCATGCAAAAAAGGAAATCGTGGCTGATACAGTCAGTTTTGACAGCCAAGCTTTTTGGTATGGGTTTTTGCAATACCAAGGCGCTCTGTCGCCCATGCAAAAATACCGAAGTGATCTGCTCTCGGCTACAAGTAAAGATGTTTTTTCGGTCAATTATCAATCTACTAAAACCAGACCAATAACTCCTGATTTTGACATCTTGCCTCCTGGCCTGCCTTATCAATTCACTGTTGGCACGGACAATACCGGCTTGGTTATTACTGACGAGCGCTGGTCGCAATTGCCGGACAGCCCGCGGGAGCAGGTTATCATTACTCTCAAGAAGTCCAGTAATGAGAGCACGGTTCTCTCCCACGCCTTTTTTGCTTCGGAAATTAATAATGTTCCTGTCAGTTTGATTTATGACGGCGCCACCCAGACCGATAAAGACGCCATAGCCAGTTATGGCGGCCTGGCCTACACTCCGGCCAGTTTAGTTGCTATTAGCCCAAGTTTTAATCTGGAAGGAGCGAATTATACCACTGCTAATGCTCCTTCTATCGGCGATTCTTTGATTTTGGATTTTCAATATCAAGTTAAGGGCCAGACAATCAGCCAAAACCAAAAATTCTCCATTGCCGGAAATGAAGAAGGTATTTATGTCGCTTTTGGCAAGATTCAATCTGACCCGACTTTGGATGACCCGAATCTTACTTCAGCCCAACGCGCCAGCCGCATTTTAATTCAAGGCAACGCGGCTTTGGCTCGGGAATACCTCAAGCATTACCAGCAACAAAATGATTTGCTTAAAAAATCGCTTGATTATGAATATCAAGTGCAATTCTCCAGAGCCATAATCACTCAGAACCGGATTTTAACCCCAGTAGGCAACACGCCAACTACTTTTGATTTCCAAGGCTTAACCATTGACGCCGCCACCTATATCTCTGACTACTCCAACAGAGGCAATTACAAAACCCATCGCCAGCCTTTCCGCTTAATTTCCAGTCTTGAAGCTTCATATTATGAAGCTGGTTTGTTTAAGGATATTGCCGGCTTGGACGCGGTTTCCACAGTGACTGGTTTGCAATATGTTTATGCTAATCCTGGCACCTACAATGTCCAGATTATTACCTCAACCAACGAGAGCGCGATTGATTCTTTGGATTTGACGGCTAACACCAAAGCCAACCTGCACGCGGATGTCCAAGCCGGTAAAACCATCATCACTCCGAATAAATTCGTTGCCCAAGGCGTGTGGAGCGGTATTTTGTACATTTCTCTGTCTCCGGACTGGACTGGCATGTACGCGATTGGGGAACAGGTTCAGAACGGAGGGTTCACCAGCGAGGGTTATGAAATTCTTAATGTTTTAATTGATGGCAAGCAATATGCTCAATTCATTAATCAAAACATAGGCCATCCCGACAACTTTATCTACACTGACCAAACTGCCAATACCGCGGATAAACTGTGTCGCATATCCAAAGCCACGTTCTTGGATATCATGAATAATGAGAATTGGCAGGAGTCCTACGGCTTGCCCTGCTTAAAAGAGCAATATACCTTTGGTACCCATGACCATACTTTCATCATGGCGCTTAACGCGTCTAAGTTCAAAAGTACGGCCGATGGTTATAATTATTGGGAGAAAAACCAAACTATTCTTTCTCGTTTCACTTTAAATTATCCTGATTCATCAATTACCATGGGCAAGCTGTATCCTTATTGGGGTACTTATGTTTATGATAATTGGAAATTACGCTGGGAAGGGGATAAGAAAGGAGTGATAATCGACTTAGGAATTTATAATCCCCAATCGCATTCTGTTTACGCCATACCGTTTAACATGCGTAAAAAGTATATTTCTGATGAACTGATTCAAAACGAATTTGTCCCTAATCATTTGGGTTACCCCAAGATGCCCATGACAAAGGCGGCTATCACCCAACGAGGTAAGCCTGGCTATTACCAACAGTTTACCAATGGTACAATGTATTGGGATGCTATCTTGTCCACCTTAGGAGATCCGGCATCGCGAGATATTCTTCCAGGTAAGGTGTATATTACTTACGGCATCTGGGATGCAAAGCACAATGCGTTGGGCGGGACTGGTGGCATCGGCTTCCCAATGACTGACGTGGGATTTGATTTTACCTATAATGGCTTGGTGCAAAAGTTTGATACAAGTGTTTGTTCTTTGAATGCCGGCAATAATACTATTGATTGCCAAACTCGGACGTTATTGCAGGATATACAAAGTGGCTACGACAAAATGATGCACGCAACCGGCATGATTTTTGTCGGGTACAATTTGTATAGAAACAATAAAATAATTAAAGATTATCAGGATTTCCTGGGTGGCATTGATGGAGCCGATAACAGTTACTTCACAAAACACTATTATTGTGAACTTTTTCATGCTGATGAGATTAGGTCACTTGCCCTTGACAGTGTATACGCTACAGCCATTTGTTTCATTCCCAGAAGTATTGATTATTACCGCTCGCAAAAGAGCACTGTGCAGTCTTGGCTAACTAATTTGATAGCGGAAAATGATCAAGAATTTTATTTTGCCCAACTGCTGCAGGATGAAATAGAAACGCAGATTGAAGGCGCCAGATTTACGCCGACAGAATGGCTGGGGTATCTCTCGGTAGATATCGCCACGCTCATTATCCAGCCGGCCGCAAAAATCAGTGCCACGGCGGCTAAAGATATCGCCATAAGATTAACGGCAAGATATTCCGATGTACTAATATCCTCTAGAATTGGCCGAAATGTCATGTTGAAAATGATGGAGGTTTCGATTAAAGATGAATTGGCCATGAAAGGTGGCGCTATAGTGACAGAGGAAGCACTGGAATTAACAGCCGAGCGCGGTGTATTAAGAGGCGCGCGGGATGCCGCTTTAGGGAAAATTTCGAGAACAGTCTTTGTTGACGGTGTAACATATATAGTGGATGTTCCATCTGATATCGCTAGTCAATTAGTAGGTAAATGGTTTAAGGGCACTTCTAGGGATGTAATTGAAAATTTTGCTTATCATTACCAAAAACATGGCGTTCTTGAGTTAGAAAAAGTAGGTAAACCAATAGTTTCTCAACAACAATATTTGAAGGACGTTGCCGAATTTTATTTAGAAAATCAAAACAGAAGAGTTTTAACTAATATTACTTATAAGGGAAATGATGGAGTCATAAGAACTATAGAAAATGGGGGCTGGAATATTGAAGGTACATTATTGGACCCTAGAGGCGGCACTTGGGTAAGTGATGGTACTCCTATTAGGTTTTGGTACACACCTAAATAATTTATTTTTTAATATAGATTTAATTATATGACTACAAACGCCAAAAATGTGAATATTAATTATAGCTTGGATCCTAATCTCGGTTATGACTACTCCCTTATTGATGGATGCATTATTTTTGATCGGGCTGTTCCAGTTGTAGGAGCAGATATCAAAACTTTTAAACAAATTGCTCATAATTATGCAAAAGATAAAAATAGCGTTTTTTACATGGATAAAAAAATTGAAGGCGCTGATATAGAAACCTTTAGGGTTTTAGGGGAAGGTTACGCGGTAGATAAAAATCACGCTTATGTTTTGGGTAAACTTTTTAGAACAATGAATGTTGATTTGGAAACACTGACGCCAATACTGGCTTTTCTTGCGTGTTATATCAAAGATAAAAATATCGTATTTGTTGGAGATGAACCAATTGAAGGTAGCGACCCCGATAGTTTTTTGGTGTTGGCGAGTGGTCGATATGCCAAAGATAAAAATCACGTTTATTATTTAGGCACGACAATCCAGGGTGCTGATATTGAAAGTTTTGTCGCGCTCGAAAGTACTAGTACTAGTATTTATATCCAGATTGATGAGTGCGCCAAAGATAAAAATCGATTTTATTACAAAGGTGAACCTACTTCCGAAGAAGAAGTGAAGAGATTTATTGACGAAGAGCAAAAAAGGATGAAAAAATATGAGATTTAAATTATTAAAAGACGCATCTGGCCCTTATGATAGTAAATTAAGTTTTAAAATAATGACGACACTATGAAAATAATCTTCTTTATCCATTTAATGTTTGCGTTTTTAGTAAGCCACATAGCGTCTACTAAAAATCGCAATGTTTTGGGCTGGGGCATCTTTGGTTTTTTTATGTCGCTGATCGCGTTAATACTTATTTTAGTTAGCCCGGCTTATTGCGAAAAGTGCAAAAAGCCCATCAAAAAGAAAGATGGCGAGCATGCCTGTAAAATTAATAATTAAAATTTGTCGGGTACCCTGCAAGCCCGTGGCGGGAAAGTTAGTCAAACTTTTCATTTAGATCAAAGCTTGACCATCTGCTTTTTCCGTCCCACGCCTCGGCAAGCAGTCGGTACCCGACAGATAATTAGCATTAATCGCAACACATATGGAATATGAGAAAATCATCCCCCATTCATTTGTGGGCTTATTGTACGAAGATGGCGAATTTAAGCGGATTCTGCCGCCGGGCAAGCACCGTGTGCGCCGATATTTTTTTGACCGTGTTGAGCGGGAAATAAAAATGATTGACATACGCGAGCGGTCGCTAATCATTAAAGGGCAGGAGATTTTGACCAAGGACAAAGTGGCAATCCGGATCAGCTTGCTCGTCTATTATAAAATTATCAATCCCGAGGCGGCTGTTCACAATGTGGTTTCTTATGAAGAACGCATTTATGAAGACGTGCAATTAGCGGCCCGGCGTTTTTTGGCTAACCGTAATCTTGATGATATTTTAAGCGACCGCAACGAGATTTCCGATGCCGTGCGGGACGATGTCAAAAATTCCGCCGCCAGTTATGGTGTGGAAATTGTCCGTGCTGATGTCAAGGACTTGGTGTTTCCCGGCAATTTGCGCGAAATTATGAACCGGGTGCTGGAAGTGGAGCGCGAGTCAGAGGCCATACTCATCAAAGCCAGAAAGGAGGCGGAAGCGGCCCGGATTAGCATTGCGTCCGCGAAAGAACGGGTATTACTGGAAGCGCAGACCGAGATGGAAAAGCGCAAGATTCAGTTGCAGGATGAGATTGATGAGGCAAAACTATTGGAACAGCATCCGGTTTTATTGACCTTGCGCCGCATCAAGGCCCTGTCAGATATTGCCGAAAAGGGCGGTAAATTCGTGGTGGGATTAAGCGGCGAGGAGTCTGATGGTTTAGCTAAATTATAGAATGAGAGGTAGTATGCGTTTCTCGCGAATTATAATTTTTGTCCTGATAGGCTCGTTTTTACTCCAGCCGCTCACCCCGGCCATAGTTCAGGCGGCACAGACAGAAACATCGGGTCAGGGCAATAAAACGGGCCAGCACAAACCCTTGCCGCCATTCCCGGAGGATAAGGAGCAAATGCCGATTGATTGGTCTCAAGTTGATTGGGATAAAGAGGCAATTTTGCCTAAAGACCAGGAAGAATTCAATGCCAGACTGCGCGAATTGGAAGCGCGCGGCAGGTATGCGGAAGTGAGCCAGCTCAAGCTCAAAAAACGGCTGTGGAGCGACAATGAAGTCATGGCCCATTACCAAGCGCCTCAAGAGGTGCAAGAGCTGGTGCGCGGGTATCGGCTGAACGCCAAAAACGCGTCTACGCCCAAGCATCGGGCCGCGCTTAAGTCATTATTGTCAGAGCGGATTAAAACTATCTTGCTTATCCAAAATTATTATCCGCTGGATTTTAATTTTGATAATAATTCCCAAGAACAGCCTGACCAAAATCAGATTAATGTTAATAAAACCGCGCCCTTAAAACCACGCCGAATTAATGGCGTTCAAAAACCCGATGGAAATAATATTCAGTTCAAGATCAAGTCGTTATTGCAAAACCCAAGCAATGCGCATTGGTGGGAAGGAAAGATTAAAAAACCCGGTAAAAAAGTTTCCTGGACAGAACGCCTGCTGGCTCTTATTGCCACACCGGCCAATGCCTATTACCAGCCTACTACGCCGATTATTGAGTATTACGAGGGAATAGAAAAAAATCCGATTGACAACGCGCTCTATTATCTCTCCCAGACCCAGAACGAAGATGGCAGCTGGGGCGATTACAGCCAATATGAGCTTACAGCCTGGCTGACTTTTATCTTGAGCCAATACAATAAAACCGAGAACGACCAATATGCTTTGGCTATAAATTATCTTAAAAATACGGCGCTGAAAAATAATCGGGAAAAAGCGATAAAGGCCTGGGTTTTAATATCTTTGGGCGAATCATATCAGGCCTTGCTAGATGATTTATTGACTCGCCAGAATCCGAATGGCGGCTATGGTCTGGAAGATAATTATGCCAGCGATGTCATAACCACCTTGGAGGTTCTGGCCGCTTTTTGGAAAGCCGACAATACGCTCCTGCCGGCATCGCTGAGCTATGTGCTGGCCCAAATCCAAACTGACGGCAGTATGCGTTATGCAAGCGCTGCCGTCCCCAGTTATTATTTAATGAACAAAACCGCGGAATATCTTCAGCCTTTCGGCCAGGTGAGCCAAACTACGCAGGACAAACTGGATTTGCTGACAAATTATCTAGCCGGAAGGTATGATTTGGAGCAGGAAAGTTTAGCTAATACGAATGATGTGATTGATGAGCTCATGACTTTGCAGACATTAAAGTCTTATGGTTTAAGTCCGGACAAGCAGGCATCACTGACAGAAAAGGTAAAATACCAGCAAGCCGGCAATGGCAGTTTTGGCAACACATTGCACGCGCAACTGGCGGCTTTCAAAGCCTTAGCGCAAAGCGATTTAATAATCACCAATTTGCAGTCAACCAGCAGTTTGGTTAATGGCCAGGCCGCGTCTTTTGAAGTTACCATAAAAAATATCGGCTATCTTCCCTCGGGCAATTTCAAACTTTATAATTTCGTGGATGGCTTTAAAATTAACGACGGCTATACATTTAACTCCTTGCCCCCGGCTGGCCAAGCCACTGTTACTGTTAATTTTGATACTATTCTGACGCGGCAGATTATTGGCGATACGGAAATCAAGTTTTACGTTGAAGCGGGTAATGAATTTAATTATGACAATAATTGGAAAACCGCTAATTTTACGTTTGCGGCCAATGCTTCGGGTTTGCCAGCCATGCCGCTATATCATATTGAGCAGCAGTTTTCAATTGATGGCATACCGGCTTTAAATATCCGCTATCCGCGCAAAAATGATCCGAATCGGGTTAATTTTGTAGCCGGGTTCCGGCCAGCCGGCACTGCTGAATGGCAGTATTATGGCATACGCGAAGATTGGAACGGCGCTTTTCTTTATCCGTTTGCCGAGGGTTCGGTTTGGGAAGTAACGGCTGGCGTGTTGCATAACGATCTGCAGACAGTCACTTTGCTGAATGATTTTACCACCATCACCATGAGCGGCAATGATGCCCTGAACACGGCCACGGTTAATGGCCGCGTCACGATAGACGCCAGCCCGGCGGCCAATATTTCCACTTTTGGCTATAGCGTTTCCGGAGTCGCGGACCCTGACGGCAACATTACTTACCAAAATGTGCGCCATGGCAATTCAGCCTCGGGCGTTAATGATAGTTCTTATCGCCAATATGATCGCTTGCTAACTAAGTTTTTAACGCCCAAGAATGGCATTACTAATAATGTCCGCCTTTTCAGCCATTTGCGCGCTGACGCCGCGGCGCCGGTTATTTCCAGTTTAGAAATTCGCTGGGCCGCTAATTTTATTGTCAAAAATCAGCAAACCGCCGATTTGCTAGTGTCTGTGGCTGACAATATTATAACCAAAGAAACCGATTTCTATTATTATGATCCGGCCCAGTCGGTTTGGCTGTATTTAGGCACTGAACCGGTCAACAGCGGCCAGGCCTGGCTGCAATGGTATATTCCCGACACTTTGTTGGGCGCTGGCTATAAGGTGCGGGCCATAGCGCGCGACTACCGCGCTAACGAATCCACGCCCGTGGAATGGGGGCCGTTCCAGATTGTTAATGGCGCGCCCCCGGGCGGGAGCATAACCGTGGAAGGCTTAACTGATAATCAATGGCGCTTGGGAGAAACGAAAAATATTACCTGGACGTCTTCGGGCGCCAATGCCATTGCCACCATCAGTTCCGCTTGGCTGTATTACGCGCCCACATCATCCAATTACCTGGGCGGCAATTTTCATACCGCGCAGGGTTCAATTTCTTACACCATGCCTTTAGTGGCTGGTTATGCCGTACCCAGCGCTTTTGTGCGCATGAACGTTTGCGATATCAATAATAACTGCACGCAAATCCAAAGCGATCTGTTTGCGATTGTTGATCCTTCGCCGCCCCCGCCCCTGCCTTGGGGCGTGCCGCAGGTGGTTGATGGCATTTCAAGCGTTAGCGGCATTGACCGCTATGTCCAGCAAGTGTTTGAGAATGCCGATGGCTCAGTAGAAATTATTTACACCGAATATGACGGCCAATATTATACTGATCCGGGCCAGTATATTCGGATTGTTTATCGCCAGCTTTTGAACGGAGTCTGGCAAACGCCGATTGTGCTTAAAGAGCATTTGTACCGTGATGGCGTTACCAGTGGAGTTAACTTTAGGCCGATTCAGGCGGTTAAAGCGAGCAACGGCGATATTCATATTGCTTATACCCGAGGAACATCATCCAGCGATTGGCGGACTGATTTGGACGGCCGCGAAGTTTATTATCTGCATTTGTCCGGTAGCGCGGTTGTGTCTGACAGAAATATATCAGCTGGCGCCGTGTATTCGGACGATCCGCATTTGGCGGTGAATGAACAAAATCGTGTATTTATCACGTGGAGAGCGGGTTACAGCTATGTTGCCAGCTCAGGTACGTCAACTTTGCGTTATGTTGAGGGCGATGGCGCCAGCAGTTGGACCAGTCCGGCCGCTATCACCAGTGAGCCGACTAGCGGTTATGCCCTGGCTTTGGAGCAAGGGGCGCCAGTGGCGGTGTATCAAAGCAACAGCCAGCTTAATTTTATTAGAAGGAGCGGCGGTGACTGGAGTCCGGCAATAGCGGCCAATGAGCCGGCAAGCGGCATTTCTGAAATGAGCCTTTTTAGCCGCGGCAGCAATCTTTTTGACTTGATTTACATGTTTGGCAATGATACTACCAGCTGGCGCCGGAGCGTGCGCTATTTGAAGTTGAGCGTTGATTGGACAGGTTCAACCAGTCTAGTTTTGCAAAAAAGAATTGTTGTTGAGCAAGCCGGCACCGAGGACCTCCGTTATTATATTGTTTTGCCGCGCGAGCAAGGCCAATACCACGTCATCTACATTAAACAACTGCCAGGAGATGGCGGCAGTCATGTCGGCTATCTCTATTTTGACCAGAATGGACCGCATTTCAACAATTACATTTCACCAGCTTTAATGAATGTGGATGAATACACTTTGTTTGGTTCAGAGAAGGCCGGAGTAGTAACAGCTTATTTTTCCGGCTACATTGGCGGAACGGTTAAACTGCTTTATAACCGCGCGGATTTATCCGGCCTCTTGGCCCAATTGCCGCCAGCGCCGGTTTTGCCGCCTCCAATTACCCAGAGCGGCAGTCTGCGCGTCGCGGCCGGGAGCCTCAAGCCGGGCCAGGCATCGCGTTATAACATTTATTTTACTCCAAGCAAGAACATTGCTTCCCCGGGCAGTCTTAAAATTATTTTTCCCAAAGAATTTGATTTGTCCCTCGCGGCCGCGACCAATGACATCAGCGTTTCCGGCGGCGGAGTGGCTTGGAATACTTACCAGGACGGAGATTTGGATTACGCGAACAATGTTTTGAAATTATCCTGGTCAAGCGGAGTTTTAACTCCGGGCTTGATGTCAACCATCTTCATTGGGGCTGTTAAAAATCCGGCGCAGAACGGAAATTATTCAATCAGCGCCGCGGTTGGTTCGCATAATTTTACCATCGCCTCTGACACGCAGAATGCCAGCCTAAACATTGACAGCGGCTTGATTTCAATCGGGGCTTCAGTGCCCTATCAGCTGACCAATCCCGCTATCAGCAATATCGCTCCAGTGGAAACAATTATTATGGCTAGCGGCTCAAGCCAGCCGATTAGTTTAGTTCTGGCTGATGTCAATAATGATGCCATTACTTATTCGCTCACCCCGTCTTCAGGTTCAATTTCCGTTGCCCCGGAGCCGGCCTCGCCAGTGAGCAACACGCAGAACGGAGTGTCTGTCAATTTTACGTATTACGCCAATGGCGCCCTGGGGCCGCAGACCATCACTGTCACGGCTGACGACAATGAGCCGGTGGGCGGCGGTTTGGTAGTGTACAACATCCAGTTATTTATCTTTTAAACCGGTTTGAGAAAACGTATGACCGTGGTTTCGGAAAATACGCTTGCCAAGTGTAAGTTCGGCAGCGTCGGGTTGCTGCTTAAAAATTTTGAAATTAAAATCGCCGTTTTATATCCCAGGCCATGGTTTTTGGCGACAATCAAAAACACATCTCGGCCTTGATTGTGCCTGATTTTGAAGAACTGAAATTATGGGCCCAAAAAACAACGTGGAGTATGCTCTGCCGGCCATTTTGCAAAGAGAAGACGTTGCCAAGCTTTACCACCAGGAGATAATGGAATAGCTGACATTGCGGTTATCGGGAGCAAAATAGCGCAAACGTATTCTGGCGACGAAAAAGGCGAGGAAGTTATGGCTGTCCGTTGTTTTATAGAAAGCCTGGCCGCAGTATTGTAGGTGTTTTTTTGTTTATACGTAATTATTACAAATGTATAGATTTTTTAAGAAAAATAGCTAATATATTGATAAATTATTGAATAAAATGTATATGTTTATATAGTTAATTGTTTAAATTATGTATATGTGCTAAAATAAGATTTATCTTATGGATAAAAGTTATTCTATTAAAGAGGCGGCAAAAATATTAAATGTCAATGCGCAAACCTTGCGCCGTTGGGATAAATCCGGGCGTTTGTCGGCGCGAAAAGTAGCCGCTGGTAAAATAAAGTATTTTTGTTATACAGCCAACGCGCTGGAAGAATTTTTGAGCAACGATTGGCGCGCTTTTTTGAAATTGGCAAAAAGATGGTCAATGAATGCCGCGCCTCCGGATTTACCCGGCAGATTTTATTGCGCGGACAAGGCCATTTTTAAAGCCCGGCTATCACGCTTTGAATTTGATTTAAAATCAATTCCGGAACTAGAGCAGACATTTCCGTTGCTGGTAGCCATTGTCGGCGAAATCGGCAATAATTCTTTTGACCATAACTTGGGTAATTGGCCGGATATCAATGGCATTCTTTTTGGTTATAATCTTAGCGAAAAAAAAATCATTTTGGCGGATCGAGGCCAGGGTGTTCTAACCACTCTCCGCCAAATCAAACCAGAATTGAGCGATCATCAAGCGGCGGTGCGCGTGGCTTTTACAGAGATCATCTCCGGCCGGGCGCCGGAAAGCCGGGGCAATGGCCTGAAGTTTGTTAGAGAAGTAATTGCTGGAAACAATTTTAAATTACGGTTTCAATCCGGCGACGCTGTTTTAAAATTAAAAAAAAACGATAGGCTGCTGACTATCCAGCCAAGCGCCAATTTTTTGCCGGGTTGCCAGGCATTATTGGAGTTTTAATTTTATTTACGAGTTTTATTATGATTATTGAATTAAAAAAATTCGGTTTAACCCTTACTTCGCGCGACGATGGCCGGGAAGCGCTGGCCGCTTTTAAACCATCGTTGCCAGCTGTGGCCGGGAACGAAGTCATCGAGGTCGTTTTTGACGGTGTCAATACCTTGTCGCCATCTTGGGCCGATGAATTTTTTGTGCCCTTGTTTGGATTATTTGGAACAAGGTTGCGGCTGGCCGCCAGCGATAATTTGTCGGTGCGGGCGACTTTGTCGTTGCTGGAAAAAATCCATAACATAAAATTTACGGCTGGGGCGGTCAGCGGTGTCTAGAAAAAATTTCCTGTTTTTGCCTACAATGGGCTGGAAAATTTTATCGTGGTGATTATTGCTTGTTACTACATTGTTTCCTATCATCGCCGCGAAAAGATTTGCGTTGCTTCTTTATTAACTCCGACTTTAAAGCTGAAGCGCCCCAAGATTTTGGAAAAGTACCAGAAGATGATTTATGACTAAAATCGTCTTATTTCCCCGGTTCTTTAACATCTTTGGGTAATCATTTGAGTTTAAATTGATATATT
>MHKO01000038.1:4828-6296 GCA_001818435.1 Candidatus Komeilibacteria bacterium RIFCSPLOWO2_02_FULL_48_11 | reverse complement strand
ATCCGGAAAATTTGTGGATGTAAAATAAATCTGTTAAAATATCTCATCCATGCCGAATCAAGAAACTGAAATAATAGACTGGAATCTGGTCCGGCGGCGCCTGGCCGGTGTTCTGGACCGTTTTGCGGGCTGGTATTTGCCGGCCGTGGTTTTTATCACCCCGCTTTTAATTGTCACCTATGGCTGGCCGGCGCCGGTTATCAGGCAGTTGGCGCTTTTTATTCTGGTCGGGCTGGGCTGGCTTTTATGGCTCTCTCGGGCCTTGCTTTTAAAAGAAGCGATTATCTGGCAGCGCTCGGCTTTAGGTTGGGGCGCTCTGGCCGTGGCTCTAGCGGCTTTGATAAGCTCTTTTACGGCTTATGACCCAATTGCGGTTTGGGGTTTGCGGGGAGGTTTGGCTGACTCAAGTCCCTACGCCTGGCTGGCAATGGTCGGGTTGGCAGTCTTAATTGCGCAGGTGGCAGGTACTCCCGTCATCCCGAGCGGAGCGAAGCGGAGTCGAGGGATCCCAGCGGTTATCGACGAGACCCCTCGGCAAGCTCGGGGTGACGGTTATCATTCTAAACGCATTTTAGTCGGCTATTTACTTAGTTCCTCCCTCCTCGCCTTATTCGTCACCCTCTGGTGGATTGGCAACCAAGAGTTGATTACTCCGGCTCTGGGCTTGTTCTCAACCGCGGCTTTGTGGTTTTCCATTAACGCTCTGGTTCTAGGCGCGGCTTCGTTATTATTTTCCGGCCGGGCGCGGCTAGCGGCCTTAATTTTAATCGGGTTGCATATTGTCGTTCTTTTTGGCTATGATTTTGATTTAGCCTGGTATGTGCTGGCTGGCGGCGGATTGCTTTTATCCGTGGGCCAGCTTCTTTTTGAAAAGCGCTTGCCTCGGGTTGATTTTCGTTTGTCTTTCGGTTTGGTTGTTATCAGCGTTATTTTATTGTTCGTGCCGGTCAAATGGCTTTCCCCGAAACTGGGCTTTGACTTCAGCGCTGTTCAAACCGTTTCCGCGCCAGTGGCCTGGCCGCGGTATTACGATAATGTCCTCAAATCCGATCCCTGGTTTGGGGCCGGTTTGGGAGGGAGCGCTGAAAGTTTTTGGAACACGGCCGAACTGGTGGACATGCGCCAAATGAGGCAGTTTCCGGCTCTTGGCAACGGCTATCTCTCTATTTTGTGGGAAGGCGGTTTGGCTCTTTTAGGGGCCTTCCTTTTTTGGCTTTTCTCCTTGGGACGCTCCCTGAATAGGCTGGGTTTTAAAACCCAGCCTAACAGCGCTTTGACGCTGGTGGCGGTTTTGGGATTGGCTGGCTGGCTGGTTGTTTTTGCAATTACGCCCCTGGATTTTATGATTATTTTCAGCTTGGGCCTTTTTATCGGCTTACTCGGGGCCGCGCTGGCCGGCTCGCCAATACGGCTCAACCCCAGTGGCCAAGGAACCCGTTCTTTTCTGATTTTCGGCGCGCTTTTGACG
>MHKO01000038.1:0-4808 GCA_001818435.1 Candidatus Komeilibacteria bacterium RIFCSPLOWO2_02_FULL_48_11 | reverse complement strand
ATGCTACCGGCGCCAGCGTTGATTTAGCTAAACTGGAGCGAGCGATTGCCGAGCAGGCGCAAGTTTTTGGCTATCGCTTGGCCAGAGTTGATTTTTACGTCCAAGCTTTAAGCCAGGCCTCAAATAAGCCGAATTTCAAAATAGAACAATTAGCTGGCTATCTGGCAGCGCTGCAGGATGATTATAATGCTTTGGAGCGGGCCAAACTTACCGCGCGCCAGGCTTGGATTTTGGCCTGGGATGCGGAGCAGGCGGCTGCCTTATTGACCAAGGAAGAGGCTAATAAGTGGTTAAGCCGCGCCCGGGGTCTTTACGAAAAAAGCCTGGCTTCTTTGCCGCGCAATGTGGTAATCTTGACGGACGCAGCCCGATTTTACCGAACGCATTCAGCCGCTCTTTTGGAAAGCTCCGAAGCGGCTGACGCGCTTTACCTTAAGGCGCGCGCCTTGCTTGACAAGGCCATAACTATTGATGATACTTATGAACCGGCTTTCCTGGAGCGCTCACAGCTTCTGGTTGTTGAAGGCAAGAGCGCCGAGGCTTTTGATAGCTTTAAAGTTGTGGTTGAAAAAAATCCGGCCGCTGCCTATGAGGCCGGCCACCTGGCTTTGGCGGCTAAAAAATTTGAGGAAGCGGTTGCCTATTTTAAAAAAGCCATTGAGCAAAATCCCAATCACCTGCAGGCGCGCTATGAGCTGATTCAGGCCTATTTGGCTCTGGCTGATTTAGATTCAGCGCGCGTCGAGCTCGCGGCTTTGGAGGAGCGCATTCCCAAAGACGACGCCGCCACGCAGGGATTACTCAAGGGGCTGAGAGAGTTGTTGAAATAAGAAATTGTTATATTGCTAAATTGTTAAATTGTTATGTTAACATTTAAAGATGCTCTGAAGCAATATAACAATTTAGCAATTTAGCAATGCCTATTTAGTCATGTAGCAATTGTCAATTAAATGGATAATTTAAAACGTCATGTCATTAGATATAAGAAGAGTTCGCGTCAAACCTTTCAAGCAATTTGACCAGCCGCAGTCAGGCGGCTCTTGGCTGGCGGGCAAAAAAATTTTTGCCGAACTAATCAATCGCGCTTTGCGCGCTCTTATTTTAGCCAGCGCTTTTATATTGCCGGCTTGGGTCTGGGATTTTGGAGCTTCCTCCGGCTCGGGCCGCGTGTTGGTACTCACCGCTCTTTTTGGACTGATAGTTCTTTTATGGAGCCTTTCCGCGCTGTGGCTGGGTTCGCCCTCAACTTTGCGTCGGCCGTTTTTAACCAAAGCCGCCCTGGCTCTGGCGTTGCTGGCGTTATTGAGCGCTATTTTCGGACTAGACCCCAAGGTGAGTTTTGGCTTGGTTGCAACCTCGGTATTCGGTTTTTTGTTTTTTGCTTTCTTAATCAACCGTTCTTACGCGGCCGGTTATTTAAAAAAACTGTTGGGAAGTTTTCTTCTCGGCTCAACCGTATTAATGCTTTTTATTGTTGTCCGATTCTTTTTGAACGGCTACGAGCCGCTGGCCTGGGTGGCGCGCGACGGCTGGCTTTTTATCGGGGCCGTAATTATTTTTATTTTAATCAATCTGGCTATATTGGAGAGCGGCGCTCGCCGGGCGCTTTGGACTTTGGCGTTAGCGCCTCATTTTCTGGTTCTTTTTTTATGGGACCAAACACTGCCCTGGCTTATTATCTTGGCCGGCTCGCTGCTGGTGGCTGTTTTCCACTTTATTTTTGATAAAAAATTACGGCGGGCCAAGATGGTTTATCCGCTGCAGGCCGCGGCGCTGGCAGGATTATTGCTGTTTGTGCCCATTAAAATTTTTACCGGCTCGAACGCTCCGGTTGTTTCCTCTTATTCGCATAAAGATATTGGCCAGGTTTTAAAAGAGGAGCGATTGCCGAATTTGATTTTTGGCTTGGGAGCCGGGAATAGCGCCCTGGTTATGGCCCGGACCAACGTTTCTTTTTTTGACCCTGACCCGTCCGCGGGCGCGGCCTTGTTCGCTTCAGAGACAGGAACAATCGAAAAGTTGGGAACTTCCGAATTTCTAGGACAAGCCAAGCTTAATAATATTTTTGCCTCTATTTTGCTTGAAGGCGGCCTGCTGGCGTCTCTGGGCTGGTTTATTTTGATTGCGGCGCTCTTTGTTCTTATCTGGGGTTTTTATCGTGGCCATTGGCAAGCGTTAAAATCCTCAAGAGCCGATGAAGAAGTTGAACTCGGGGCCTTTCTTTCAATCGCTTTAGTTTTGTTCATCATAAGCTTAGCCTTTACTCCTTGGTCGGCTGCTGTCATCTTGGTTTTATTGCTGTTGGCCGGCGTAACAGTAACGTTTTTCGGCGCCGAAGCGGTTGCGCCTTGGCGGAGCGCCTTATCGCGGCGTTGGGAGCTCTTATCGCCAACAGTGCGTTTATGGAGCCGGCGCGCGCTCGGCGCTCTGGCCATTATAGTTTACTTGGCAGTCGTGGTTATGAGCGCCCGGATGGTGCTCGCTGGCCGGGAGGCTTTGGCTGCTCTTGCCACTGACGCGCCGGGCCTGGCTTTCAACCACTGGGAAGCGGCCGAGCGGCTTAACCCTTGGAACGATATTTACCGCGCCAAGCGCGAAGCCAGCCGGCTGTTAACACTGTCCAGTTCCACTTCTTTGCCGGAACAGAAAGAAATTATTGAGAGCGCCAACGCGACTTTTTCCGGCATCGCTCGCGCTTCGGTTAATCCGATAGCGCATTGGCTAACGGCCCGGCTGTACGTTTCCATGGAAACTTTTGTTGAAGGCTCTTTAATTCTCGCGCGCGGAGCTTACCTTAAGGCGATTGAGCTCTGGCCCGCCAACGTGGCGCTCTCAACCGAACTGGCGCGGCTTTATCGTTTTCGGCTTGATGCTTTGGCTTCCAATAACCTTTCGGCTTCGGACTTAAATCAGGAAATCCAAGACCGGCTCAAGCATGCCTTAAAACTATCGCCCGATTATTTGCCGGCGCGGTTGGAGCTGGCTTTTTTGATGGAAAAACTGGCCGGCCTTCCGGCGGCTGTGGCCGAGCTTGAGAGCTGGGAAGACGCTAATCCGGAAATCCGCTACCAGCTGGGCCGGCTGCATTTTAACGACAACAAGCTGGATATTGCCGAAGAAAAATTCAAGCAAGTGCTGAAAGACGTGCCCAACCATTCCAACGCGCATTATTCCCTGGGCGTGGTTTATTTTAGGCAGAAAAAATATAAAGAGTCTCTTAAAGAATTTGAGACCGTGCTGGAAATGAATCCGAATAACGAAGACGTGAAAGCGAAGATAGAGGAGGTGAAGAAGAAAGTTAAATAGTTTCAAGTTTCAAGACGAGCCGAAAACACTGTCATCCCGAGCCCTTTCTGTCATCTCGATCCGCCCAGGGCGGAGAGGAGATCCCCTCGTTAATTGCATTAGCCATGGGATCCTCTCGGCGTGCCTCATCCATCGCGATGAATCACACTACTATGTTTGTAATATTCATTGCTTGTGGCGCGTCCTTTGATGCCTCGGGATGACAGATTGAATAGCCGCTCATTGCGTTTAAGAATATTTATGCCGAGGCTCGAGATGACAAATAGCAAGCCGTTGAAAAAAAGCGAATTTTTTGTTATCCTTTACTCATGAAACAATCTGAAATTGAGCAAAAAGTACTGGAGTTTTGGCGCCAAGACGGCACGTTCCGCAAATCCGTCGCCAAAGCCGCGCCGCAAGGCGACTTTGTTTTTTACGACGGCCCGCCATTTGCCACCGGCGCCCCGCATTACGGCCATATTGTGGCTTCTTTAATGAAAGACATGGTGCCGCGCTACTGGACCATGCGCGGCTGGCGCGTGGAGCGCCGTTGGGGCTGGGATTGCCATGGTTTGCCGATTGAGAATATCGTGGAAAAAGAGCATAACTTTAAGCACAAAAAAGACATTTTGGCCTATGGCGTGGAAAAATTTAATGAAGACGCGCGCAGTAAGGTTTTAGCTTATGTCAAAGAATGGCGCGAGGTGATAGACCGCCTGGGCCGCTGGGTGGACATGGACAATTCCGCCAAAGGCGGACCCGCCTCTGGCGGGGATGGGGGCTACCCGATAGGTGCGTATAAGACAATGGACTGGGAGTATATGGAAAGCATCTGGTGGGCGTTCAAGCAGTTGTACGATAAAGGTTTGCTGTACGAGGCCTACCGCTCCATGCACATCTGCCCGCGCTGCGAAACGACTTTAGCGCAGAGCGAGGTGGCGCAAGGCTATAAAAACGTGCAGGATTTGTCGGTGGTGGTAAAATTTAGGGTAAAAGGCGATTTAAGTGGTCTGTCATTGCGAGCGAAGCCAGACGAAGCGGAGCGTAGTCTGGCGAAGCGAAGCAATCCCGAAATTGATTCTGGGATTGCTTCGGTCGCGAGGGAGTTTACCCCGAGTATGCCCGAGGGGCTCCCTCGCAATGACAGTGAGATTTACCTCCTCGCGTGGACAACAACGCCCTGGACATTGCCCGGCAATGCGGCGTTGGCCGTGGGGGAGGATGTTGATTATGTTGTGGTAAAAACAAAAGAAACCCTTTTTGAGGGCTCCTTTATGAGATTCGATCTTTCGAACCAGCAGAGTGAGTTGACGCTTAATAGTAAGGATAGCATGTATAATAATTTTGTCAATAGTCATTCTGCGGAAACAAAAAGCCGATCCGAGGATGGACCCGAGGGGGAGGTTTTGATTCTAGCGAAAGCAATTTTTGAAAAGTGGGTAGCAGAAAAAAAGATTAATGGAGAAGTTATCAAGATTATAAAAGGTAAAGATTTAGTCGGTTTGAAATATGAACCCTTGTTT
>MHKO01000037.1:5913-7116 GCA_001818435.1 Candidatus Komeilibacteria bacterium RIFCSPLOWO2_02_FULL_48_11 | reverse complement strand
ACGCTATTTTTTCAAGGTGCGTAAGTCATGTAAATTAGAATAATTATAAATTAATATATCAACACCTATGTTCAAAAAAATCGCCTTGCTGGCCATTGCCAGTTTAATTTTTACCGGCATCGGCTGCAGCCAGAATGGAAGCGAAAAAACAACGCCAGTGGTAAACGATAACACTAACGACATTCCGCTTAACGTGAATGACGGCAGCAAGTTAAGCGCCGGCGCGGCGACATTAACCAGTCCGGAAGCGGACGCGGTTTTACAGTCGCCTTTCTTGGTGGCTGGCACGGCAAATTGGCCGGGGGAAAAAGCTTATGTCCGAGTTAAGAATGCCGAGGGCAAAAGCGTCATTGAGGCTTGGACTGCCATCAGGCAGGATAAGGGCAATGTCGGAAAATTTTCAGTTTTTATAAGCTTTAATTTCCGCGGCACCAAAGCCGGCGCGGTTGAGGTCTTTGGCAAAGATGAAAGCGGGGCCGAGGTCGGCCTCAAGAGCGTGCCGGTTAAATTTGACGTCACCACTAGCCAGGCGGTTGAGACCGAGGAAGTAGAATAGCGACCCGAATTAAGCACGTCATTCTGAGGCGAAGACGAAGAATCTCGTGTTTAATTCTGGGATCTTTCACTTCGTTCAGGATGACGCGGACTGTATTCGCTGCCGCATGGCCATGTGCTCTTGCTGCAGCCTGGAAAGCAGGCGGCTTTCGTCCACCAGGGCATGGCGCCGGTCTTTAATGACAAACTGGCCGTTAATCATCAAGTCGCGGACAAAGCGGCCGCCATGGGTAATCAGGTTGCCGAGCAAAGTTATGGGGTTGGCTTCATCATAGGGGATGGTGCCGCGGTCTTTGAGTTTCCAAAAAGCCAAATCAGCTTTAAAACCCGGGGCAATCCGGCCGCGGTCTTTGGCGTGCAGCACCCGAGCGCCGTTCACGGTCATCATTTTAAATAGTGAGCTGAATTTGACGGTGCGGTCAAAAAGATGAGTGAGCCGGGTTTGATAAGCTTCGGAAAGAATATCCAGACGGCTTTTGGAAACCACGCTGTCAGTGCCCAAAGAAAGGTAGGGAAAACCGCCGGCGTCTTCAAATTTCCAAAAAGGAAAAGTGCCGCTTTTGTGGATGACGTTGGAGGTGGGCAAGTGGGCAATGCCGACATGATTTTCTACCAGCTTGGCTATTTCTTCGTCATTAACGTAAATCA
>MHKO01000037.1:5717-5867 GCA_001818435.1 Candidatus Komeilibacteria bacterium RIFCSPLOWO2_02_FULL_48_11 | reverse complement strand
CAATTCCACCTCGGAGGAGCCGTGTATTTTTTTGGCGTCCTGAGCCACGCGCGGGCTTTCCGCCATGTGGAAAGTTACCAGAGTATTATACCTTTCCGACAAGGACCGGATTTTCTTGAGAGTTTCCAATGAGGCTTTGTAAAGGTAATG
>MHKO01000037.1:0-5689 GCA_001818435.1 Candidatus Komeilibacteria bacterium RIFCSPLOWO2_02_FULL_48_11 | reverse complement strand
TTGTTTTGGCTTAGATATTTTTCCGCCGCTTCCGGAGTGTTGGTGGGACGCGAGTTGCTGATGGCGCTAACGGCGTTAATGACGTTCTGGTTGGTGAGTTTGGCGGCTGTTTCCAAGGCCTCAAAACTCGGGCCATGGGCAAGAGTGGTGGTAATGCCGCTTTTTTGCTGCTCGGTTAAATCGCCGGCAGCGGCCAAGGCATAGGAGTCGTCGGTTTCATAGCGGGCCCAGCGCCCCATGGCGGCTATGGTTTCATCCACGCCCTCGCCTTCATCAAGCATCATGGCGCTGCGCATCAGATACATGTGCGAGTGGGCATGGGTGTTAATGAGGCCGGGCGTAATAATCACGCCGCCGCGCTTGCCGGCATCGTAAATTAAATCAAAGCCTTCTAATTTTATTTCTGTGGCGGGCAAGACCGACGCGATTAAACCATTACTGATGATTAGCGAATGATTTTTCAGAATTTGCAGATGGCCGTCCGCGCCGCCGGTGAACAAAAACGGCGTGTTGTGAATTAAGACGCGCTTATAGTCTGATTTTAATATTTGATGCCGGGAGTGCTTGTCCGCCGTAGCTTTAGCGGAGGCGGAGGCGTTGTCGTACAGTCCAACAGTGGATTGAGGCTGGAGGGCGGATTTTAGTTTTTCCAAAATATCCGTGTGCATATTAGGAGATGATAACTGTTATATTGCTACATTGTCAAATTGTTATGTTACAATTTTATCTTGTCTCAAGAACAATATAACAATTTAACAATATGACAATTTCCAGTAACCGTTTTCCGCTTTCTGATTTCTGAACTGATTTCTGTTTTACTCCCATTCAATCGTTCCCGGCGGTTTGTTGGTTATGTCGTAAAAAACGTAACTGATTTTTTCAGTAGCTAAAATTCGTTCAACAATTTGTGTCAATACGACTTGTGGCAAACGGGCGAAATTGGCGGTCATGGCTTCTTGCGAGACAATGGGCCGCAGGACAATTGATTCCTTGCCTTTTTCACCAAAAGGGAGGAGCACCACCGGGAATTGCCAAATTTTATCGTACTGGCCGGCGTTTGTTATTTCTTCAAGCGCCAGAGCGTCAATCTGCCGCGCGAGCTCTACTCGTTTGGGAGTGAGATAGGCCATCTTAAGCTGGCCTTTAATTTTATTGTCTGATGATGGATTTAAGAGTAATAAGACGCGGTTGATATGGCGGTTGGTATTGGTAATTTGGCTAGCCAGTTGGTCGAGTTTGTTCCAGCTAGTTTCGCCCTCCGCTTTCGCCAAGGCTTCGGCGGACAAGCCGGTCATTGAGAGATTATTAAACCAGAGAACCAAGGGGTGGGCGTAAGTGCGGTTGTCGCCCTGCACGCCCACGGATTTGATAGGGAGGATGGAATAGAAAATGTCATTGCGAGAGAGTGTACTCACGACTCCCTCGGGAATACTCGGGACAGGCTCCGCAATCCCAGAATTTAATGTCGGGATTGCCGCCCAAAGGGTGGCCAGCTTCTGGCTGGCTTCGCTTCGCTCGCAATGACACAACACTCTTATCGCCAAACCAGGTCCGGGAAAAGGGTGGCGGTTTATCAGTTCAGCCGGCAAGCCGAGCAAGCGCCCAATGGCGCGCACCTCATCCTTGTAAAAATCAGCCAAAGGTTCAATCACCCGGCCTTGGCTAATCATCTCCCGGATGGCATCAACGCGATTATGGTGGGTTTTGATTTTATCGGCATGCCGGGTGCCGCCGCTCTCAATCGTGTCCGGATAGATAGTGCCCTGTCCCAAGAGCCACTTTTTAACGTCTAATTTTAGTTTTTGGGACGTTTGTTCTTGGACGTCAAGAAAAGTTTGGCCAATGATTTGGCGTTTTTGTTCTGGGTCAAAAACATTACGCAAGCGCTTGTAAAAAAGAGCGCTGGCGTCAATCTGGCGCAAGTTATTATAACCCGCGGCCGCCAGGCTGGCTTTGACTTGTCGCGACTCGTTTTGGCGCATAAAGCCGGTGTCAATGTGCAGGCCATAGACTCGCTCTCGGCCCAGAGCTTTTTCTAAAAGCGCGAAACAAACAGTTGAATCCACGCCCCCGGAAACGAGCAAAAAAACGTTTTTGGCGCCGGCTTGCTGGCGTATTTTTTCAATCAGGTCATTAAGCAAGTTTTCTATTTTCCATTTTCTTTCAGCCCGGCAGATGTTGATGACAAAATTTTTGAGAATTTTTTTACCGGCACTGGTGTGGCGCACTTCGGGGTGGAACTGCAGGCCAAAAATGGCGCGCGCCTCATCAGAGGCGGCCGCAATCGGGCAGTCGGCCGTGGCGGCGATAACAGAAAAGCCGGGCGCTAGTTTTGTCACTGTGTCGCCATGGCTCATCCAGACCAGAGATTTTTTATTTACCCCGGCCAGCAAGGGAGAATCTTTTTTAATTTCCAGCTGGGCTCGGCCGTATTCCCGCACTGACCCGGGAGCCACAGCGCCACCCAAGAGGTTAGCGAGAAGCTGGTGGCCGTAGCAGAGACCAAGAATCGGTTTGCCCAGTTTGATTATTTTTTGGTCTATGGTCAGCGAATCTTTAGCATAAACCGATTGCGGGCCGCCGGAAAGAATAAGGCCCACCGCGTCAGCCGGCAATTTGGCGGCTTTGATGTCCGGGGCATAGATTTTAGACAAAACCCCCAGTTCGCGGACGCGCCGGGCAATGAGGTGGGTATATTGAGAGCCGAAGTCGAGGATGGCGATATGATTCATAAAAAGACACAAGAAACAAGAAACAAGATACAAACAAGACGCAATATTCAATAATCAAAATAAAAATTTTTAATTTGGGTATTTGAATTTGTTTGTATCTTGTATCTTGTTTCTTTTTTACTATTAGGATAGGATATAACCATCTTATCCTTAACTCCCCATGTTATGCAAGAAGCCTTAACTTTTGACGATGTTCTTTTATTGCCTCGGTTTTCCAGCGTCTTGCCCGCGGAAACAAGCGTGGCCAGCCGGTTAACTCGGCATCTGACGGTTAAAATTCCTTTGCTTTCCTCTCCCATGGATACGGTAACCGAGCACAAGATGGCCATTGCTCTGGCTCTGGCGGGCGGCCTGGGCGTGATTCACCGGAACCTCACGCCAGCGGAACAAGCGCGCCAAGTACGCCTGGTTAAACGTTTTCAAAATGGTTTTGTAATTGATCCGATAACAGTTTCCGCAGATGACTCGGTAAATGTGGTTTTCAAAATCAGGCAAGAGCAGGGTTATAAAAAAATTCCAGTGACCGGCAAATCGGGGCAACTAGTCGGGTTAATTACCGAGCTGGATTATCTCTGGCCTGATGACAAAGGCCGCAAAATTAGAGAGTTGATGACGCGCACTAAAGATTTGATAACAGCTCAATCCGGCATTACCTTGCAGAAAGCCAATGACATTATCCGGCGCAAAAAGCTTTCTATTTTATGCCTGGTCAGCAAATCAGGCAAGCTGGAAGCCATAGTTACCCGGCGCGATTTGGAAAAAAATCTGCAACATCCAGCGGCCAATAAAGATGAATTCCAGCGCCTGCGCGTTGGCGCGGCCATTGGGACGGGCAAAGACAACCTGGCTCGGGCGCAAACCTTGGCCCAGGCCGGGGTTGACGTTTTAGTGGTGGATACGGCTCATGGCCACTCGGCCGGGGTTATTGAGATGGTTAAAACCCTAAAAAAAGACAGCGCCACTCGCGACTTGGATATTATTGCCGGCAACGCGGCCACTGACGAGGCCGTGGTTGCTCTGATTGAGGCTGGCGCGGACGCGGTAAAAATTGGCATTGGCCCGGGCTCAATCTGCACCACGCGGGTGGTGGCTGGCATTGGCGTGCCGCAGATTACGGCTATTCAGGAAGCGGTCAAGGGTCGGGGCAAGCACAAAGACGTGCCTTTGATTGCTGATGGCGGCATAAAATATTCCGGCGACATTGTTAAAGCTCTGGCGGCCGGAGCCGACACGGTTATGATTGGCTCATTGTTCGCCGGCACCGAAGAGTCGCCCGGAGAGATGGTTTATTTCGGGGGCCGGATGTATAAAACTTACCGCGGCATGGGTTCATTGGGAGCCATGGCGCGCGGTTCCAAAGACCGCTATGGCCAAGGAGACGTTCATGACAGCAAGTTGGTGCCCGAAGGCATAGAAGGCCGCACCTTGTACCGCGGTCCGGTGGCCGGGGTCGTTTATCAGTTGATTGGAGGATTGCAATCCGGCCTGGGTTATCTGGGAGCCAAAAACATTTCGGAGTTGCAGAAGAATGCGAGCTTCATAAAAATAACAGCCGCCGGATTAAAGGAAAGCCACCCGCATGACGTGGAAATCACCAAAGAGGCGCCGAATTACGTAACTATAAATTAATTATCAGCCAGGTAAAAGCGAGGAGCAGGGGAATCTGAATTAAAAAGCCGTGTTGCACCGCGAGCGGCTTTTTAAGAATGTGATGCAGGCTACTGTGTGATTTTGAATACCAGTTTAACAGGGGAGTGCCGGTGAGTTCATGGAGGCCCCAGAGAGTGTCTGGCAGCACTGCCCCAGCCATGCCATAAATCATGCCGGGAAAAACATTTACCGGCGAATAGATAAGCCAGTACATGGCCACGGCGCACAAGACGAAAAAATCAATCAGAGTCGCCGCCGCCAGCCGCCCCAAATCGGTTTTAAACCATTTCCAATGCTTAATGCCTTCATCGCCATGGGGAATGATGTCTAAAATAAAATGGGAAACAAAACCCAGGATAAAAGCGAGCAGGGGATTGCTGATGAATTGGCCAATCGCGGCACCGGCCGCGGCGTGAATAGTTAGGTACATAGTCTGCGAATTACGAATAGAGAACGAATATACGAATTATAGCAAATGATAGACCTTTATTGAAATAGTAATTTAAGTGTGGTATAAATTGTTTTGTAAGCCGCGGTGGCGGAACTGGTAGACGCACAGGACTCAAAATCCTGCGATGGCGACATCATGAGAGTTCGAGTCTCTCCCGCGGCATATTTCAAAAGAAAAACCGTGTTAAAGCGCGGTTTTTTGTTGTGGAAAAACTCTAGGCAAAAGATATGAAAAAATGGTATATTTAATCTATCGTATATTTATCATATACGGGCAACATCGTTTATCGTATATGATGTAAAAGCCTGTTTTAAAATGGCAAAACAAAAACCAAACTCCAAACAACTCATACCCCTTTCCGAAATTGCGCCACAAACGCCTTATTCGGCAGAGTATCTTAGGTTGCGCATTTTACAAGGCAAGCTCAAGGGCGAGAAAGTCGGCCGGAATTGGTATACCCAAAAAACTTGGATAAATGAGTATTTAAAGCAGTATTCCAGCGCTGAAAATATTCCTCAAGAATCACCGGAAACGCCTGTTGTTTCAGCTCCGGTCAGCGAGCAGAATATGCGCACCGTACCCTTGGATGATTTGCTGGCTTTGATTGCTTACCCGCGGGCAGAACTGATTGAAGCTTTAGAAACCGGTTTGCTTAATGGTTTAAAAGTCGGGGAAGAATGGTACACGCGGCGCGATTGGTTAAGTTCTTATATTGCTGAGTACGGAGTAAAGCCAGAAGTGGCTGGTGTTCGAGCCTTTGCGCCCCGGCCGATTTCAGTTATTCAAGCGCCGGTTATTGCACCTAAACCTCTTACTGCGCCAGTGGCGCAACCAACTGTTATTCAACAGCCCATGG
>MHKO01000036.1:4585-11696 GCA_001818435.1 Candidatus Komeilibacteria bacterium RIFCSPLOWO2_02_FULL_48_11 | reverse complement strand
TTTCCTGGAGCGCGCCCAAAAACCAACGGCTCTGCGCTCGCTTATTGCCGAACAGCGCCAAGACGATACTTTAATCAATTTTGCCGATGAAGTGCTGACCGCCCAAAGCTGGTACCGCGGCCAAAAGCCGGCTCAAGCCGATGAAGCCATAAGAGCCATGATTGACCAAGTGGCGCGGGGCGAAAAAACTCCGGAAGAGGCCATAGATTTGGCAGTCCAGAAAGTGAATGAAACCTTTTAGAATTTCCAATTGCTAAACTACTTCTGTCATCCCGAGGCGTTCAAGGATGCGCCATAAGCAATGAACGCGGAAAACACGGTAAATGTCATCCCGACCGACACAATAAACGCGGTTTAACGCATTATGTGTCTCAAACCTCGGCACTAAATTAAAATCACAGAACGAAATGGAGGGAGAGGATCCCCTGGCTCACTGCGATTAGCAGGGAAATCCATGATAATCGCGATTAACATGGGATCTCCTCGGCCTGTCGGGTTGCTAGAAATCCATAAGTTCATTGGCTATCAGAATCCATGGTGATTTATTTGGTTCATTTAAGGCCTCGAGATGACATTTATTTGAATCTGAAATTTATTTAGAAGTTAGTAATTAAAAATTTTGTGTTTAAAAAATTCGGAATTTTTTTAACTATAATTACAATTACAATCGTTGCTGGTTTTATTCCCGCTCCCCTCTCAGCTGGCTTGGTTCCGGCCTGCAGTACCACCGGCGCTTGCGGGTTTTGCGACATTGTCAACGTCTTTGTTACTTTAGGTAAATGGCTTATAACCGGCGGGGCCGGGTTGGGGCTGGTGCTGATTATCTGGGCCGGGGTGGGCCTGGCCACTGCTGGCGGGAACGCGGAAAAAATCAGCGCCGCCAAAAAGCAAATCTTGGGAGTGATTATCGGCCTGGGCATGGTCTTGGTGGCTTTCCAATTCGTCACCATCCTCATCGCTTTTACGGTCACGCCATCGCAATACGGCTCCTTTGCCGGCTCCCAAGATCCGGAAGCGAAAAAAATCGGCAGTTTAACCAACTTTCTGGGCATGCCTTGGTGGAGCATCTGCAGTGAAGCCAATTTAAGAGCGGCCGGCAGCGCTAATGAAAGGAAAAGCGATTATACCGGCACTGCTGCCTGCAGATACTGGGGCGATGGCACGGCCTGCCAAAAACTTACCGCAGAGCAGGAAAAACAACTGGCCGAGCAGTTGGATAAAGGCGAAATCCCAACCAACATCAAGCGCTGCTGCCAAGGCAAATGTATTACCGGCGAATGTATAACCGAACAAATTGTTGAGCCAGTCACCGGTGCCGGCGCCGGAAGCGGCGGGGCCGGAGCGCCAACAACGCCTTCTGATGGAGATGAGTTACGCGACGTTTTAGCTGGCGCTACTGAACAGGCAATACGAAACACGTTTGAAAAATACAACATTGGCACCAGAGATAGGGTATGTCAAGCTGGCGATACAGGCAACTGCGTCAACTTGCAAGGAATGAGAGGAGACACAATAGCAACGGTCGTTGACCTTAAAAAAAAATGCAATTGCGACGTTTATGTTACCGCCGGCACTGACTACATGCTCGATTCTGTGCACGCGAGCGGAACCTTCAGCCATGAAAAAGGGTACAAGGTTGACCTTGGACTCAACAGCGGACTTGACTCGTACATAACGAATGTGTACCGCTCTGCTGGCACGCGCAAAGATGACGGGGCAGCGCTCTATAAAGACTCGTCCGGGTGCCTCGTGTTCGCGCGCGAGGGCAATCACTGGGACGTGCTCGTCACCTGCGACCCGAGTACATAATCCGTATATTAAAGATTACTCTATGAAACAACTACTTTACTGTCTCCTCGGCATCATCCTGCCGGCTGTCCAAGCCTTGGCCGCCACTCCTAACCCAGACGACCCGGCCAGCCACCCGCTGAATCCTTTGGGTAACACCGCGGGCGGCGCGCCTGAGCTCTACGGCCGCGTCATCCGCGGACTCTTGGGCTTTGCCGGGGTCGGGGCTTTGCTCTTTTTTGTCTGGGGCGGCATTGTCATGCTCACCTCGCGCGGCAACGCCGAAAAATTAAAACAAGCCCGCGACACCATGGTTTGGGCCGCCCTTGGCCTCCTAGTCTGCTTTTCCAGCTACATCATCCTCCGCTTTGTGCTCCAATCAATCCTGGCCCGGGAGTCTTAACCCCCTCCCCTTTACCAAGGGGAGGGCTGGGGTGGGGTCGGGTGCGGAGCTAAGATTTTATAAATCACAAATCCATCATTCCCAAAGACTTTAACAAAGTCCTGTTTTCTGGCAACCAAAACTTTATAAAGCCACGAATTCGCGTCGTTTTTTACAAGAATGTGCTCGGACTGGAACTTATTGCGGATAGCGTCGGCCACGCCCGCCACCGCCAGATAAATTGAAGAACGCGGACAACCATCGCTTCGGTCGCAGACAAAACCGTTAACACTGATATTGCGCCAGGTCCAGTATAAATCATGATTGTATTCATAAGCCAAAGTCGGCTCCATGCCGGTCAGATAGCGATTGCGCTGATTGTAATAAAACATCAGCGGCCAATAACTCCAGTTATCGTAAAAAACCACGCTTTGCTCCGGCGTGTGGCTTGAGAGCCATTCGGCCGCTTCTTTTATTTGGCCTGGCATAGGATTGGTATTGGCTTCTCTAATATCAAGGGTTAAATTTACGATGTTAACAGCCAGTAACACCGCCACTAAAGCATAAATGAAAGGACGGGTTATTTTAGTGGTAATAAATTCGTTGAAATAATTTTTTATTCTCTCCCCATCGGCTGTTGATAAAATAACGCTCCAAGTTAAAGCGCTAAAAAGCCAGGCAAACGGCAGCCAGTACTCGGTCGCCGCGCGCGGCACCACCAAAGCCACCACCAACCAAGCCGCGCTGATGACGCCCAAAACATGAAGCCGGCTAGAATGCTGGAGAGGCCAATCTTTCCTAAAAGCTAAAAAAGCGGCCGCTGTGGGCAGGTAAAAAATTAAAGGCAAAGCGACATTCTGCAAGAGTTTCCAGAATGGCATGGTTATCATTTCGCCGCCAATGTTCAAATTAATGCCCGAAAACCGCAAATACAATACTTGCCATATTTCCACAAACATCACGTAAACGTAATTAAGGCTCTGGGGATGCAGTAGAATGCCGCCCAGAATTCCGCCCAGCGCGGCCATTAATAGTTTTAAATCAAACTGGCGTTTGAACCAGTAATCAATAAACAGTTGAGCCGCGATTATCACCATAATCAGCGGGGCCAGGTGATAGGCCAAAGTATAAACAATAGATAAGGCAAAAAGCCACCAATATCTCCGGCAACTCCCCAGGTGCCAAGCCAGCATCAAAACCGGCAAAGTTAAAAGATGCGGCCGCTCTAAAAGCAGTCGCGAGAGCAAAGCCACTGAAGAGCCCCAAAAAATAACCGTCCAAAGTAAAGGTTTTGAAACTTTATGAGCAACCAAAATAAAGTAAAAAATCGCAAAAGCCGAGGCCGCTAAGAGAGCGGATAAAATTTTACTTCCCCAGACAACCCCGAAAAAATGGATAAAAAACGCCATAGCCGCGTGAAAACCCCACCAGGGGTCAGTGGGAGCATAACTTAAAAAATGCATGGTCAACCACGGTTCAACTAAAGTTAAATTTCCAGTCTCGTTAATAAGGGCGCTGTGCCGCGCGTGGTAATAAGGGTCGTCATTGCTCCAAAAAACGCGGATACTGGCTTGGCCCAACGAGAAAACAATAAAAAAAACCAGCCAAACCAAAACTAAATTAACGGCTCTTTTTCTCATTGTCTTAATCGCTAAAACGATACTTAACTAACGTCCAAACAGCTTCCCAAAAATCTTTCAACCCGATTTTTTTGCCTTCTTTTTTTGAACGCGGCGCATAGGCAATCGGCGCCTCAAAAATGCGCACTCCTCGCTTTGAGAGCTTGGCCGTCACTTCCGGGCAAAACTCAAAACGCCGGCAAGTTAAAGGTATGGCGTTCAAAACCTCGCGCTTGAACAACTTGTAGCCAGTGGGCTCATCAGTCAGCCGGGTGCGGTACAAAAAATTAGTTAAAAAAGTCAGCGCCAGGCCCCCAAGCAAAAAAAGCCAATGAGCTGTTTTTATCTCGCCCCAGGGGCAGCCAAGAAGCCGCGAGCCATAAACAGCGTCCGCGTTGCGAGCCAGGGCCAGGGTTAATAATTTTTGATAATCCCGCGGGTCATATTCCAAATCAGCGTCTTGAATAATAACATAGTCGCCAGTAGCCGCAGTCAGGCCAGTCCGTATAGCCGCGCCCTTACCCAGGTTGCGCTCCTGTAAAATCACCCGGCACTCGTTGGCCAAGCTGGCAATAATTTCCCGGCTGCCGTCGGTTGAACCATCATCAACAACAATAATCTCCCGCTCCAACCCTTCCGGCAAAGGGGCTGAACTGACGCGCTTTAATATCTCCTTTATAGTACCCCTCTCGTTATAAACCGGAATTATTATGGACAACTTTTTTTCAGACATAAGTTGACTATAAGTTAGCATAAACGCCAGCGCTCGGCCATAACGCCTTTCTTGGGGTTGGCAAGTTATCAACAGCCATATTTGTTAAAAACCCCAATTTCTACTATAATAAATTTGCTATCTAGTTTTTAAATTAAAATAACAAGAGGAGACTAATAATAGTATGAGCAAAAATCTTACCAAAAAACTGGGCGCAGCTGCCATAACTCTTAGCCTGGCTTTTCTTTTGGTTTCTCCAATAATTGCGTCGGCGGCTAATTTTAATGCCAACAACTATGGGCTTAACAACACCTTTAATATTTCCATTGGCACTAACTCCGACCTCAAGGGCACAATTGTTCAAATAATCAATATTATCCTTGGATTTTTGGGCATCATTGCCGTGATTATTATTCTGGCTGGCGGCTTTAAATGGATGACAGCCGGCGGCAATGAGGAAAAAGTCGGCGAAGCGCGCAAAATGATTGTCCAGGGTCTTATCGGCTTGGCGGTTATCTTTGGGGCCTGGGCTATTACCGCTTTCGTTATTAACCAGCTAGCGACTGTAACTGCATAGTGGCTAATTGTTTCCTGACTTTAGCTTTGTCAATCCCCCTGGCATTCGCCGGGGGGATTTTTTATTTTCCCCCTTTTCTGCTATAATATAATTGCTTATATTTCCAGCCTGTGCGCTATGCCAATCAAAAAACACGTTCTTGCCTTTTTTCCACTCCTGTTACTCTCTTTAACTCTGGCTTGGCCGGCCATAACCTTGGCTTACGACCCCTCGGCCAGCGATTATGGCTTGAAAGAAATTAGAGACATAAAAGTCGGACAAGGGAGCGACCTTAAAGAAATAATTGCCAACATCATTAACATTGCGCTGGGTTTTTTGGGCGTTCTGGCCGTCATCTTTATTCTTTATGGCGGGTTTTTGTGGATGACCGCGGCCGGCAATGAAGAGCAAGTGGGCAAAGCCCGCAAAATGATTGTCCAGGCCGTGGTTGGCTTGGCCGTTATTTTCGCGGCTTACATTATCGCCAATTTCGTCATTTCGCAATTAAAAGAAGCCACTGATGTCCGCAGTTAAACAAAAAAAAATACTGGCCTTTTTTTTCACCTGGTTTATGCTGGGAATTTTTGCCGCCTCTACTCCGGTTGGAGCGCAAATCGGGCCGGCCGGACAGGATACGCTTGATTTTTTGGGCAAAACCGCCGAGCTCGGCGGTCTGACTGAAAATTCTAACGCACCCACTGACCCCATGGATATTGTCATTGTCATTATCAACACGGTGCTGGGGCTGGTGGGCATTATCTTTTTTGTGCAGATGTTTTACGCCGGCTTCCGCTGGATGACTTCTGGCGGCAGCGAGGAAATTATAAAAGAATCCAAACAAACCATCCGCAGCGCTGTTATTGGCATTACCATTGTTTTTGCGTCTTTTGTGCTGACTAACTTTGTCATTAACCGGATTCAAGGAATCAGCGAAACCACGGCCCCGCCGGCCGCTCCGGCCGCGCCTTCCACGAACTCGACAGCACCATAATAAAAACTAAATATATGTCTTACTATCTTGCCGCAGCCAAAGGCTTTGTCAAAACCCGCGAATTTCTAGATAAAATCGGGAAACAAACTGGTTTTGGAGAAACCGCCAAGACCGGCGATGCCGGCGTCTATGCTAAACTGGCCGCTATTATGAACATAGTTTTGGGTCTGGTTGGCATTTTAGCCACGATTTATCTAATTTATTCCGGAATCAAATGGCTGCGCTCTGGCGGCAGTGAAGAAATGATTAAAGAAGCCAAAGACGGCATCCGCAGCGCCCTTATCGGCCTGCTAGTGGTTTTTGGCGGCTATGTGCTGGTTAATTTCATCATTGAACGGCTGATTTCAGCCGTTGGCGCTATTGGTTAACGAAAAAAAATTATGTTCAAAAAATATCTAATCATCTTTGCGCTCTCATTCTCCCTGGTTTGGCTTGGCCTGCTGCCGATTCTTGCTTCTTCGGTTGCGCCGGCAAGCGCGGCCACGGGCATTGGAGAACTAAAAGAGAATCTTGGGGGCTTTGCCGAAAACACCGGTCTGGGCGCAAAAGGCGATGCTGACTTAAAAGGCAAGGTTGCCAACATCATCAATATCATCTTGGGATTTTTGGGCGTGATCGCGGTTATTATGATTATTATCGCCGGGTTCAAATGGATGATGGCCGGCGGCAATGAAGAAACCGTCAAGCAAGCGCGCGGGAATATAATGAACGCGGTCATCGGCTTGCTGATTGTTTTTGCCTCTTACATCATCATCAACTTCGCGGTTAAATATCTAAGCCAAGCCACCGGCGCCGGGGGTACGTCAACTAGTGGCAGTGGTACTAGTGGAGTTGAAGGTACTGGAGGCCAAGGAACCCAGTAAATATCAAAAAAGAAAGCCCCCAAATCGTTTCGCTCGATTGGAGGGCTTTAAGTGTAGATGGCCATTAGAAGACTTCCCACCGGAAGTCTAATTTGCGGCCATCATAGAAAATCCTGCCCCGGAGATTGGGGTCAGGATCCCATAATATCTTTTCTGTCTTCAGGAGTCGCCCACTTGGGCTAAAGTACTCCTGAATCCAG
>MHKO01000036.1:0-4553 GCA_001818435.1 Candidatus Komeilibacteria bacterium RIFCSPLOWO2_02_FULL_48_11 | reverse complement strand
TGAACTATGATGGTCAAGTAGTCAAACCCGCCATAGCTCAGGTCAAAATGCACTCCCGGCCTCTGGGGATGCCAAACCCTGATGATTAGCGAATCCGGCCTATTGTTCTGAATGAAGCCGAAGAGCGGCGGTGCTCCCGAGGAATAGAAATCCGCACCCGAGATTATCACCGGCTCTAAGGTGATTTCGCCGGTCGGTAAAATTTTTAGGTTCGTTGTCGCAAAAAACTGGACAAAGAACCCAGTGTGTTTCCCCTTGGCATCAAACGCTTCACCTTCAATCCGGTACTTCCTGTCCCGGACCAGCTGAACCAAAATTGTGGAATCGGCCGAAATCAGTTTCCGGACCTGAACTCGGTTCATAATTAGGCCATCCTGAATGACCTTTCCCCTGAGGGTATAGGGGGTTTTGTTCGAGAAAGCCACCCAGACTTTCTCGTCTGGAATGTCTTTCCATCCGTCCAAAGTCCCAATCTTGGACGAGGCACAGCCGGCAAACAACGCCAAAGCGACAAACAGCCAAACAATTTGCTTCATGGCTTTCTCCTTCCTAAGTAAAGGTACTGTTTTTTTGACTGTTTTTGTTCAGATTTTGAACATATCATTACACCATAACTAAACAACAAAGTCAATTGACATTGTATGTACATTGTCTATACTAACAGTATAATCACTTAAATTCATCAATAATATGATAAAAGATGCCACCATCAGCATAAGAACCAATTCAAAACTTAAAGCCAAAGCCCAAGATGTCATTGAAGCGCATGGCATGTCTTTAAGCGCCTTCATCAACAACCAATTGCTTCGCGCCTCAAAAGCAAAAACGTTAACCTTGGATTTTAGCGCCGAAGATCCGTCAGACTGGCTTATAAACGAGCTAAAAGAATCGGCAGAAGACGAAAAAGCGGGCTGGGTTTCGCCCAGCTTTGATAATGCTGACGATGCCATTGCCTGGCTAAATGATAAAAATAGAAAATACCAAAATGGTCGTAGAGATCAGTAGAAAATTCACCAAACAGTACGATAAAGCGCCTCTAGTAATACGGTTATCTTTCCAGAATAGATTGCGAATTTTTAAAGAAGCTCCTTATGCGCCGATTTTGCAAAACCACTGGCTTAAAGGCGAGTGGCTCGGTCATCGCAGTATAAATATTACCGGTGATTGGCGCGCGATTTATTTTCATATTGACGAACAACGTGTCGTCTTTCGGGCAATTGGAACTCACAGTCAGCTCTATAACAAGTGAACCAATAAACTTCTGTGTCCGGACACTCTAAATGGAAACAAATCAAGAACAAGAAAGCCGCTTCTGACGCCAAAAAAGGAGCTGTTTTCACGCGCCTGATTCGCAATATCATCTTGGCGGCCCGCGAAGGCGGCGGGGATGCAAACGGCAATTTCAAACTGGCCACGGCCATTGAGCAGGCCCGGGCAGTCAACATGCCCAAAGACAACATTGAGCGCGCCATCAAAAAAGGCACGGGCGAGGATGCGGGTTCAGAGTTGCATGAGGTTCTCTACGAGGCCTACGGACCTGGCGGCGTAGCCATACTTATTAAAGCCGCCACTGACAATTTGAACCGTACTATTTCCGATGTGCGGCACGCGCTGCAAAAAAATAACGGCACCCTGGCTTCCGGCGGAGCCGTGGCCTGGAACTTTGCCCAAAAAGGCGTGGTGCGCTTTTCCGAAGTACCGGCCAACAAAGAAGAATTGGAACTAACAGCCATTGACGCCGGGGCCGACGACATTAACGAAGAAGAAGGCGGGGTGGTGATAACCACGGAAATAAAAAATCTGCAGCGCCTCAAAGAAGAGCTGGCCAAAAAAGGGTTTAAGAGCGAATACGCTGACATTGAATTTGTCCCCAAGAACACGGTGGCGCTGGATGATGGCGGCCAAGCGAAACTGGAAACACTAACCACGGCCATTGATGATTTGGAGGATGTGCAGGATTACTACACCAACGCGGAATAGGGATGCGAATGATGCAAATTTATTACCCGTCATCCCGACCGAGCCCAGCAGGGCGAGTGGAGGGATCTCGGTGTTTATCCACGAGATCTTTCGACTTCGTTCCTCGTTGAGTACAACGAGTCACTTCGCTCAAGATGACGTGTAGATATTCGCGTCATTCGGATGTAATTCGTATCCCGCACCTTTTTTCGCAATCTGAAAAAAAGTGCGGGATATGGATCGCTTATGATAATCCTTGGTATTGACCCAGGCATTGCTGACACTGGCTATGGCGTTATTACTAAACACGGCGATGATTACGCTGTCATTGCCTATGGCAGTATTAAAACGCCGGCCAAAGACGGACTGCCAGCCAGGCTGCAGCGCCTGCATCGCGAATTAAGAATGCTTATCAAAAAACACTCCCCGGACATAGTGGCGGTGGAAGAATTGTTTTTCTCCAAAAACGTTAAAACCGCCATCACTGTGTCTCATGCCCGGGGCGTAATTCTGCTCACTGCCAGGGAAGCCGGCTGCCTAGTGCGCGAGTTCACTCCCTTGCAAGTTAAACAGGCTTTGGTTGGTTATGGCCGGGCCGACAAGAACCAAATCCAACAGATGGTAAAAACGATTTTAGGATTAAAAGAAATCCCAAAACCAGACGACGCAGCTGATGCTTTGGCTGTGGCGATCTGTTGCGGCCAAACGAAAATCTTCAAACTCTAGACAAGCCGCGGTGGTGGTTGTATAATGACAATGTTATCAATCGCCTATGAAAAACCATAAAGATCAACCAATCACTCAAAAATACCTCAATAAAAAGTTTGATGACTTTGCGCTTATAGTTAAAGGCGGTTTTGATAATACGGCTACCAAAGAAGAGTTGAAGCAGTTGGCTACTAAAGATGAGCTGGTGGCCATGGAAACGCGCCTAAATAAAAAAATCAATAATCTCAATGAGCAAGTTACGCATTACCTGGAACTTTCCGATGACCGCTATCTCGAAATTAAAGGCCGGCTTAAAACCCACGAACAATGGTTTAATTTGATTGCCAAAAAATTACAGCTGGAATTCAAAGCCCAAAACTAAAAATGCCCCGCCTATTGCGGAGCATTTTTAGCTTACCCAATCCTCACAAACTTCCTTTTCCCCACCTGAACCACCATTCCTTTTTTAACTTTTACAGATGACTCCCAATCACTATTAACAGCGCCATCAATGCGAACGCCTCCCTGTTCAATTAGTCGGCGAGCCTCGGACTTGGATGGCGCCAAAGACAGTTTTACTAATAAATCTTGTAACTTGTCGGCCAGAGGCTGACCAGCCTTTGGCTGGTAACTTGTAACTTGTAACTTCTTGCTCTCCATTTCCTCTGGCAGTCTGCCTTGCCTGAACACATTTTTAAACTCCTGCTCGGCTTTTAAAGCGGCTTTTTGGCCATAATATAAAGCCACAATCTCCCGCCCGAGCCGGGCTTTGGCGTCGCGCGGATTGGCGCCCGAAGCCAATTCTTTTTTAATAGCCTCAATTTCAGAAAACGCTGCGTCGGTGCAAAGCTCAAAATACTTGACGATTAAATCATCGCGCAAGGACATTATCTTGCCGAACATGTCATTCGGCTCATCAGTAATGTCAACGGTATTGCCATAACTCTTGGACATCTTGCGGCCATCCAGGCCCTCAATTAAAGGCGTGGTTAAAACATGCTTGTCTTTATTTTTGTAAATCTTGAGCAAGGTCCGGCCAGCGAGCATGTTAAACAACTGGTCGTTGCCGCCGATTTCCAAATCCACTTCCAACTGCACGCTGTCATAGCCCTGCATCAAAGGATACAAAAATTCATGAAGACCAATGGGCTTGCCGGCTTGCAGGCGCTTTTGGTACAAATCGCGCTCAATCATCTGCTGGACTGTGAAATTTTGCGCCAGTTTGACAATGTCGGTGAATTTTAGCTTGGAGAGCCAGTCGCCGTTGTAAACAATTTTGGCTTTGGAAAAATCCAGAATCTTGGCCGCCTGCTCTTTATAGGTTTTAAAATTACTCTCAATCTCTTCCGAAGTCATGGCCTGGCGCATGGCTTCTTTGTCCGAAGTGTCGCCGATTAAGGCCGTAAAACTGCCGACCAAAAAAATTACCTCATGCCCCAAATCCTGAAAATCGCGCAGCTTGCGCAAAGGCACGGCATTGCCCAGAGTGATGCGCGTGGAGGTCGGGTCAATGCCAAAATAAACCCTGATTTTCTTGCCCGAACATAGCAACTTCTCTAAATCCTTTCTGACTGCTATCTCCTGCACTCCCCTCTCTAAAACTTCATTAATCTTTTCTTGATTTTTTAGCATAAAATTGATATGGTAATGATAGTTCTATTGTAACAGAAAGCATTTAAATAATCTAATGATATGAGAGAAAATCTAACCAGGCATCTGGAAGATATTGAAACAACGTTGAAAGCCGCTGATAAACAAGGGGATGCGCCAGAGACAAAAGAAAGTAGGCCAAAATTAACTGCCGAGGAAAGCGTCCGTCAAACTCTCCTCAGACAGTTGCCAACTGAGCTTCAAAAAAAGTGGAAAAACTCCACTCCGCGTGAAAT
>MHKO01000035.1:22847-22959 GCA_001818435.1 Candidatus Komeilibacteria bacterium RIFCSPLOWO2_02_FULL_48_11 | reverse complement strand
TAGTAGCCTCGCCAGCTGTTCGGAGACCGGTTCGTTTTCTTTGCTGACGTCTTCGGTTAAAAACTTCAACAGTTCAGCGCGAACCTGGAGCGGATTTTTGTTAAACAAGGGC
>MHKO01000035.1:0-22821 GCA_001818435.1 Candidatus Komeilibacteria bacterium RIFCSPLOWO2_02_FULL_48_11 | reverse complement strand
TTTAAATTCAAAAAATAAAGTTTTGGCCTCATCCGGCTCGTAGAAAATCCAGAACGACCGGAGTTTGTTGTAGTCGTAAAAATCTCGGCCCAAGCCAATGCCGGCCTCGGTAATCGCGAACTCAATCTCTGGCGCCGGATGTTTGTCCTGGAGCACGATAATAACCCCGGCAATTATCAAAAGCAGCGCGAACAGAAAATTGGCCGTGAAGAGAGAATAAATAAGGAGCAGCGCCAAGATGGCTATGGCGATAATGTACCAGCCCCGCGGCCGCGCGTGCTGGCGATATTCCGGAATGTTCCATGACATGAACGGTTTGTTGTTTGTTTTTTCCATATGATTGTAAATTACGCGGCAGCGCGTTGTTTTTTTGTTACAGTTACAGTATCTGCTGTTGATACTGGCAGCGAGTAAATAACCATGTCAAGCGGCGGTGGTTCATCGTTGTGGTGCTTTTTCAGTATCAGTTTAATTGGGTTGCCTGGTTTTGGTTTGGTTCGGTACAATATGAGTCCATTGCCTTTTGCTTCTTCATCCTTACTCACTGCCACATAGATGCCAATCAGTTGTTCTGGATTCTTTTTCTGCAGTTCATCGCCGATTCGTTCAAGTATTTCGCGTGCCTGCCAGTAGTTTGGGTACGCGAGCTTAATGACCATGTTCGGCTCCGGTTCTTGCCCCTGCATTCGCAGTTGTTCGAGTGCTTCTCCATAGGCTTTCTTTACCGAATCAAGTCCTGTTTTCCATGTCTGGTGTCTACGCATGATGTTGCGCAGTTCGCTGTCTGGTTTTGGGTATGATACGCGTTCGCTGGTTTCGTACGCATCACCGCTTTTAAACTTTCGGGTGTATGTAATTTTATCTTCTTGAAATCCAAGCTTGGCCAGCAGTTCTTGCTTGTTGAGTTCGCTAGTTTCTTGTTCTTGCTCTGGAGCTTGCCTAGAATCAAGGTTTGGCTCTGGCCGGTACTCGTGGCGGATTTTCTGTATTGCCGTTAAAATTATTCGTCGGCTTTCTAGCACATTTTTTTTAGCAAGCTCATCAGCAAAGTCATCAGGGTCTGTATCTACATTCGCGTTTATTAAGCCTTTCTCCCAATCAGAAAGCATTTCATATGCTCTTGAAGCAAGATCCACTTCGTCAACCTGGCGCGGCTTATGTTCTGCGGCTTGAGCTGGCTGCTCAACCGTTGGTTCACTGCGTTCAATGCGGCTAGTTTCTGGAGATGGCATATACTTAATCTTAAATCTACAATCAGTATAAGGCTTTTTTGGGCGTTTGAACAGAGCCGCCCCCGGCTTGATTTTTGGGGCAAAAAGGGATAAAGTTGGGCTATGCAGAACGAGACCCGCGTCAATTTAAAGCATCTTTTGGAAGATATCCGCGACTCTTATACTTCATCTTTGGAAGAAGTGATTTTAACCGAGCTGGTGGCCAACGCCCTGGACAGCAAGGCCGCCAACATCAACTTGATAGTTGACGATCAGGCCCAGGTTTTGCGCTGCGTTGACGACGGCCAGGGCATGAAACGGGCCGTTTTGCGGGATTATCACAACATCGCCTCCACCAGCAAACAGCGGGGTTTGGGCATCGGTTTTGCCGGCGTGGGCGCGAAACTGTCACTGCTCCTGGCGGCCAAAGTGGTAACCGAGAGCAAAGGCGGCCGCGGCTCCCGCTGCGCCACCGAGTGGCGCTTAACCAGTCCTTACCGCGCGCCCTGGAAATTCACGCCTTTTTCCGGCCAGGTCAAAACCGCGCGCGGCACCGCGGCCAGTATTTATTTCAGCGACAACCAATCGCATCTTTTACAACCGGATTTTGTCCGGCAAACCGTCATTAAGCATTTTTACCCGCTGTTGAACGATAAAATTTACAGCGAACTGTTGCGCTGGTTTTACAAAAAACCGGTTAATTTTTTCGTCAACAACGAACCTATCCGTTTGCCGGAAGCGGACCAGCCGGCTCTCCAGAACTGGTTTAAGGTCAGCCTCGGCCCCGCCCGTCATCCGGCCGGAATCGGATTTTTGGCCAGAACCGAAACTCCGGGCAACTGGCTGGAAAATTTTTTGGGCAAAAAAATCATTGCCGCTTCTCTGCCGGCCGGATTGTACATTTCCACTTTCGGCAAAATCATCAAAGGCGGCTGGGAATGGCTGGGCCTGATTCCCCGAAACGCGGACAAACTCTCCGGCATCGTGGAGATTCCGGCTTTGTCGGAAATACTGACCACCAACAAGAATGATTTTTTAACCGATGCCGTTGCCTTGAAAAAATACTACAAATTCCGCAAAGCCGTGCAAGAAGCGGTTTTGCCGATTTTGCAAAGTTTGGGCGAAGATCGGGCCGAGCCGGCGCTGGAACCGGCCAAACTGATCAAGCCCTTAAGCCGCATCATCAGCGGGGCGCTCAATAATTTACTGCCTGATTTTCCGGAGCTGGAAGGCCTGATCAACGCCAAACGCGCACCGGCGCTCGGTAAAATAGAGGAGCCGGAAAGCGCCTCCAAGACCTTGTCCGGATACGAAAAACGAGACAAGGACAAAGACACTGATGTCGTCAAACGCGGGCCAAACCGCCCGGCGCCGGCCGGCATTGCCGATAAAACAAAAACCCAGGCCATCCGGGCCAAGACCAGCGGCTTAAAAATCACGCTCAATGACATTACCGACGCGCCGGACATGATTTTGGGCCGGATTATTGACGACGCGCTGACCGTCAACACCCAACACCCAGCCTGGCTGAAAGCCAAACAGCAAGGCCTGGAGGAATACCATATTCTGGTAGTAGTGGCTGCGGTGCTTTCCCAATTTTTGGAGAACCAGAAAAGCCCGCAGGAATTCTTAAATCGCTTTCTGCAAGCTTGGGCCGAAACCGAAGAGCCGGCCAAAGCCGGAAAGCTGTTTTAGGCCGGATACCGCCAAGTTATTCTTTCGTGAAAATGATTTTGTCATTTTATCGACCAACCTAAAATTTTACGCTAATTTTATCTTCCATGGCACTTCTTAAATTTTTTTCCGCTGCCGCAATAACATAAATCATTGCGGCCGAGGTTATAATAATATTTTTCAAACCGCTGGTTAAGAGGGATGACGGCCGGGTAAGTTTCCCGCCAGCCTGGTTTGAATATGTCCATCAGCCGGTCAAAATCATCAACTGGGTACAGACGTTTATCGGCCCGCGCCGTGGTTTCCAGCATTACTTTGTGGAAATTTTCCGGATGCCTCTCTTTCATTCTTTTAAATATAAAAGCCGGAGTTGATTCGTCCTCCAGGTAATCCATTATAAATTCGCGGGATTTTTTGGATATATCTCCGGCCTCAAAAATTTTGACGAATTTCCCGTAATCCCTAAATTCGTGCTGGCCTTCCTGCGCATGCATCACAATGCCAATGGTCTCGGCTTCCTGAAAATCTTTAGGCAGTTGGGGGGCGGTAATTCCGCCTGACCGGCTGAAATTTACGGCCAGGTTATCATAATACTCCCGCAACTTTTCCTGGGCTCGGTTGGTCGGCACAATCAATTCGTCAGCGCCGAAGGTGTCCACAAAAACTTGATAATGTTTTTTCTGGGCTTCCAGAGCCCGCTTCAGCTTTTCCGGATTATTGCGAAAGGCCAGGCGGCCCGTTGCTTTGGCAACATAGGCTTGAAAAATGGCCGGTTCTGATCCTTGGGGCAGCGCAATTTGCAGCCCTGAAAAAAACCAGATGTTGTTAACCGGCAAGATGTTGGTCTGCACAAAGCTGCCCGGCGGCATGTTTTTTGCCGCTTCTTGCCCTTTGGCTAAATCGTTAAAGTAAATTTCGTAATCCACTTCAGCCAGCGCGTCCAGGGCTTTTATTTTATCAGCCTCAACTTCCTTAATTTCAAAGATTGAGGGGAACGCCTGTTCGCGCCATTGTTTAAGAGTTTCTTTTTCTTCCGCGTTCAATCTGGCGTTGGCAATAATCTCATCCAGCACCTTTTGCCCATTTTCGGTTTCTCCGAATAAAATATAATTATCCATTTGCCGAATCCAATCCCGTTCATCCGCCAGCATGTTGGCTTTGGCCGCCAGTTCCTGCCCGAACTCGAATTGCCAAAAGTCGTCCCCCAAGTGTTTGACGGCATGCTCAAGGCACTTACTCTTTAGTTCCGCGGCCAGCTCCGCAGGCGAGGATTTTTTTGAAAACAATTCAAGGGAAGCCATATATGATAATCTGATTTAGATTATATTATACACTTTCTGCATATTTTGTTCAAAGCGAATCAAATCGGGTTTTTTGTGGACTTGTCGTCTGTAGTTTTTTTAAGCGCAAGGGCAATTGATTTTTGAGAGTAAAAGTGAGAGAATTAAGTATATGCTAGACATTGCTCAACTTAAATCAAAGTGGGAAAAAGAGAAGCCCTCTTATATAAAAAAAGAGATCGGTGACGGCGTGCAGATGTTTGTTAAGGATGTTTTAAAATCGCCAGAGGTTTTTAATTTAAAAGAAGGGCTTAACTCAACCAAGTTAGAAAATCGAACTAACGAATTTAAAGAGGAGGAAAGCAAAAAATCCGGCCACGCCGACGTGGTGATTTTTATCAATTCCGACATTGTCATTCCGATGGAAATAGAGAAGTTTCAGAATATAGTGGCCGGAGAAAAACAAATAATACAATACCAGCTCGACTGGAACGAGCACAGCAATCGGCGCTACGGCATTTTAACCGACGGCTATGTCTGGAGGTTTTACAATAACAACGAATATAGAGAATTCGCGTTGGATGATATTATAAAAAAGACAGAAATGTTTTTGGAATTTTGGCAGGAGTACATTAAGCCGGAAACTTATTATTTGTCATTTTTTGAAAAAAAGGGCCAGCGGTCGCTATTCAAGGAAACCGAGACTTTGCATGTTGAGGAATACCGCCAAACATTTTTTGAGGATATCACCAAGTTTATTAAAGGGTTTAAGAATAAACTGCAAATAGAGGGCTATCTGAAAGAATTGGCGGTTAAGGACAAAGGGAAAACAGCGGTCGAGATTACCTACGCCTATATTATCCAGTTCATTCTTTATAAAACATTGGTTGATAATGAATTCAGCAAATTCCAAAAAGAGTTCATTGAGAGGCAGGAAGAAATTTATAAATGTTTAAAGGGCAAACGATACGGGGATATTTTAGGCATTATCGACGGCATATCCAGCCAAATTTCAAAAAATATCTACCGCCCGTTTGCCAAAGAGCAGGAATTTATAAACAGCAAGCTTTCGGATTTGATTCGCCAGCCAAAAAAGGAGCTCCATGATGTTTCGCCTTGGCTCGATATTTTTGTTTTTATCAAGAAGTATAATTTTGCCAATGTTAAAAATGAAATATTCGGCTATATTTACGAAAATTATTTAAAGGAGCTGTACGAGGACACAAAAAAGGGCCAGTACTTTACCGACCCGGCCGTGGTGAATTTTATGCTTGAACAAGTCGGGTATACGCCAAGCGAAATTCAGAAGCGATTAAACAATAATCCGGAAGAAAAATTTATTTCCATTATTGATCCGTCGTGCGGCAGCGGCACTTTTTTATACAGCGCGGTTGATAAGATTATGCAGGCCGTTCCCAATGGCTCTGAAGATTCATCGGAAAAAATAGAGGAATTGGTGAACAAAAATGTTTTTGGCCTGGATATTGCCGAATTCCCGCTTTATTTGGCGGAAATGAACATGGTCATGCGCATGTTGCCCTTAATTATTAATGAGACATATAATAATCCGGTTGATAAAAAAATTAAGGTTTTCAAGACACGGGACAGTATTGCCGAGTTTCAAGACACGGCCATAAAAAATACTATCAGCGACATAGAGGTGGCTTACGCAAAGAGCAACGGACAGTTATCTCTTTTTACAAAACAGCTTAATTTAGGTTACTCAAGCTACGTGCGTGATGAAGATGACTTGCAGGAAATGAAGAAAAGTCTGGAGAATCAAAAATTTCCAAGGCGAAGGTTTGATTTTGTTATTGGCAATCCGCCGTATGTATCGTTTAAGGAATGTTCAAAACAAAAAGTGTTATTTTTCGCGTTGATGAAGCAAAAGAAAATCAAATTAAGTGATATTTACGGCGTGAATTTACACAGTACTCCCAGCAACCATAAAAAATATGCTCCAAATCCTAATTTATACGCTTTTTTTATCGCCCTAGGACTGGCTTTGTTAAAAGACAATGGCAGGCTCTGTTACATTATTCCACAGACAATTCTGACAGCCGGAGATTTGGATGTCCTGCGTTACTATTTAGCCAAATTTACAACCATTGATAAGATTATTACTTTTAGTGGCAAGATGTTTGTTGGCAGAGGATTAAAACAAAACAAACCAGTTGCGACCTCCAGTTTAATTTTTGTGGTTAAAAAAGCGCCACCCGATTTAGGCAGGCATGAGGTAGAGGTAATTCATTACAAAGACGCAGATGATGACATTGAAGATTGCTTAAAAAACATTCTAGAGAACAAGAAAGTAAGTAAAAAGAATATCTCACAAGGCAAGTTATTACAAAATGTAAGTAACTGGAATTTTATTAAACAGGGGAAGATTTTTTTGGATTTTTACGAGTCGTATAAAAAGAATACTGACGATATTTCAATTTATTATAATCATGCTGCGGCAGCGCATAATTTTAAAAGTAAATTTTACTTTGACAGAGGTTTAAAGTATCCAAAAGATAAAATTAAAAAATCTACTACAAATATTGATGATGGTTATAGTATTGCTAATTATAATAAGAATGGATTTACGGCAAATGCCAGTGAAAATTTTATCGGCAGAGATTTATTAGATTTTCCTTTTGGTAGCCAGGGCGCGAGTGTTTTTGAACAAAAATATAAAATAGTTTGGAGTTATATTAATTATGATCATTTCCGCTTTTCCGGCGATAAAGTAATGATTGATTATAATAATGTGTTAATTTCATCTGACAATAAACAAGAATTATTATATTTACTTTCTATATTTAATTCGCGAATAGTGACAAAGATATTTGACGCGTTATTAAGGAATGAAAACGAAAAAGATATTTTAATCGGCATAAAAACTATAAAAGAGTTTGTCCGTATTTCAAAAATTACCGAAAATAGTCAGCCCATAAAAAATGAAATTATAAAGAGAACCGAAGAAATGCTGGAACTAGAATATATTAAGCTTACTGATTTAGTTGATTTTTCAAAAATTATGATGCAAAAGCTTGATAGAGTCGAAGTCAATGGGGACGATTTGGTTTTAATAAAGAATAGTAAAGAGATAAAGTGTAAAATCAAAAGAGACAACAAGTTAGTTAAACAAGCTGTTACGGAAAAATTTTTTAATAGCGGGTTATTAAAAGATAAAGATATCTCTTTAGTGGATATCCAAGATTTAGCAGTTATCGATTTCGAAAAACAGAAATCGTTAAAAGATTACACTGATGACTTGGTTTTTGCTTTATATTTCAATGTTCGCATTAGCAAAGTAGGGCTTGGGGAGGCAAAAAACATAAAAGCCAAATGTGAGGAAAATAAATTTTATAAGATTATTTAAGGATGATCGTGGCGCTGGTGGAGACCGGGAGGATTATGGGGGAGTTGGTTGATTTTTTATAATATATTTGTTATAATTGAATTACCTGCATGAACAAAAAAGAACTAATAGAAGCAATAGAGAAAAAACGGGATTCAATCCTGGTTACTTACATTACCGGCGACAGGCCGCCTTTTAATACAAGAATTGCCGGCGATGTTGTCCCGCTTTTAAGCAAGCAACTGGAAAAATTTGGAAAATGCAAAAAGGTAAGCCTTTTTCTCTATACCAGCGGCGGCGATATGTTGGCGCCGATACGGATAGTCAAGCTGATACGCAATCACTGCGACGAGTTTGAGGTTTTGGTTCCTTATAAAGCTCACAGCGCCGGAACTTTAATCTGTTTGGGCGCGGATAAAATTGTTATGGGAAAATTGGGCGAGCTGTCCCCGGTTGATCCGTCAACCGGGCATCCGTTTAATCCCCAAAATCCGAATAATCAGCAACAAAAACTCGAAATAAGCGTTGAGGATTTAAATTCTTATTTTTTATTCGCCAAAGAAAAGGCCGGAGTAAAAGAGGACCAGATGGGCGAGGTTTATAAATTATTAGTGGAAAAACTGCATCCATTGTCGATCGGCAACGCCTATCGGGCTTACAGAATGGCCAAAATGCTGACCGAAAGATTGCTGTCTTTGCATATTGACATTGAAAAAGAGAAAGAAAAAGTTAAAAAAATCGTTAAAGAAATTACCGGCGATATAACCATACACGCCTATCCGATTGACCGCGAGGAAGCGGGCGAACTGGGATTGGAGGTTGAAGCGCCCGAAGCAGAAACGGAAAAAATGATGACCGAGCTATACGAAGAATACGCAACCACAATGAAGCTTGGCCAGCCGTTCCACCCTTCTGAATTATTGGGCGGACAGGATGCGGCCAGCATTGATTATGTTGGGGCCTATATTGATTCCAAAGAATTGTCTTATCAGTTTACTTTTAAAGGCAAGGCGCAAAAATTGATTCGCAATAACCAGACTGCGATTGACATGAATATGGATTCTCAATCTTGGGTTGAGAAAAATAACTAAAAATATGGAAACAATACAACCATCAACATATTTTGCTAATTTTTTAAGCGATAGCTCATCGGCCATGGTGTTAGAGCAGGCGCCAGATTTAACCTTGATGGACGATCGTTTAAAATTGTTGTTTTTAGACAGATGGCACAGCAGAATACGCATATATCCCGAAGAATGGGTAAGCCAAGATAATACCGTGACACTCCCCGCCCGGCTGTCAGACCCTTTATATGGTCAAGATATGTTAGATAGTTGGATAAATGAAAAAGCCAGATACGCGCCTACAATAGAAAGAGTGAGAGAAATAACAGCCAAATTGCCTTCTTTAACTAAGCTTCTTTTGGATGACCGAAACAATGAATAAATGTCAAAGTATTTTCTTGAATCAAGCGCTTTCACCAAAAGATATAGACATGAAAACGGATCTTTTTTTGTAGATCAACTTTTTAGCAGCGACAGCGATTTATTTTATTTAAACCTTGCCATTCTTGAAGTGCGCAAGGTTATTTTTCGTATGGATAAAAACAAGTTTTGATTTAGCCCAGTTGACAGCTTATTTGGTGGCTAAAGAAGAATATGGCGACTTGTTATTCGTCTGTGCCGATGAATGTTCTCAATTAATTGACACGGCTATGGTTTTTGTATAGGATTCTTTTATTATTATTCCCAAGGATAGCTAATAAGTTGATTTTTCTTCCTCTAAAGCTATACTGGAAGTATGGATATTAGCGGGGGGAAATTTACAATTGGGCTGAAGCCGCTGTTACTGCTGGTCGGATTTTTTGTGGTTCTACTCACGGGCGTTAACAGCGCCCAAGCTCGCACCAACATCTACGCTCCAAGCGTGGATATTAACACCCCCACCGCCTGGACTGCGGCTGGTTCGCCTTATGTCATCTCCGGTTGGGCCTGGCTGGACATTACATCAATTTTGACGATTGACCCGGGCGTGGTGGTTAAATTCACGCCCGACCATTTCAACCAAAGGTATAATGGCATCAATGTGTCCGGTGGGGGTAAGATTATCGCCAATGGCGCCAGTGATGCGCCAATTATCTTCACCTCCTATTATGATGATACCGCCTCCGGCGATACCAATGGCGACAGCACGGCCTCGTCCCCGGTGGCCGGTGATTGGCGGGGTATTATTCTGGACGCGGACGCTTCTGAACTCTCGCATGTTGAAGCGCGCTATGGCGCCAATATCTACCAGTCTTATGGCGGAATCGAGATCAAAAACAACAGCACCGCCAGTCTGACGGATGTGTCTATAAAATATTCCGCTCAAAGCGGCCTGCGCCTGAACCAACCATCCAGCCCCACCATTAACAATATCACCATAGACACCAGCAATGATTATGGCATCTATTCCACTATCGCGGGCAGTAATATTACCATCACCAACGCCGCCATTACCAACTGTGCGGACGGAGTGGCGGTTTTATCCGTGGCTAATACTTTAGCTTTTACCAACGCCACCGTGGCCAATACCAAGCCCGTGATTAACCTAACCGGCGCGACGGTCAGCGCCAATGCCACTTGGCCTAAAATTGGCAGCGCCGCTTATGTGCTGGATAATGACATTAGCGTCCCTGCTGGCATAACTTTGACCATTGCCCCTGGGGTTGTGATTAAGGGTGAATATGGCCAGTATCCGGATTCCCGTCTGGAGATTTCCGGCCGTCTGCTGGCCCAGGGCACGGCAGAGCAACCGATTATATTTACATCTCTCCGTGATGACACAGTCGGCGGTGACAGTAATAATGACGCCAGCGTCTCATCCCCGGCCACCGGGGATTGGGGTGGGCTGTATTTTGAGAATTCGGCCAATTCAGAACTTGATTATGTTACTGTCCGCTATGGCGGCAATTATTCGGATGACTTTAATGGCGTGTTCTACGCCACCACGGACAATGTGATGCTGCACCTGAAAAATTCCTCCCTGGCCATTGCCACCAGCACCATTGGCCTAGCTAATACGGCCATTTATCTGGAAAGCGCGTCTGGCCTGACTATGTCCGGCTCCACTGTGGCCACGACCACCACCGCTATTCTTTCCTCATCCTCGCTTGGCTCGACCATCTCCAATACTTCCTTTATCAACAACACGCATTTTGCCATTTCTAATACCGGTAGCCAGATAGACGCCCGCCACAATTGGTGGGCTGATGATTCGGGGCCGACCATTGCCAGCAATCCGGGTGGAACTGGAAACAGCATCTCCAGCAATGTGTTATATAATCCTTGGACCATCCACGTTCCGCCCAACCAGCCGCCAGTATTGTCTTATGTCGCTACCAGCGGCTATGCCACTGACGGCGTGGAGCCGAATATAAGTTTTAAGAATTCCACTTTACCGGTGTTTAAAGTTTTATATTCTGATGTGGAGAACACTGTGTCTTATGTGCGCTTGGTGACAGCCAGCAGTACCGTGGCTATGGCCACCAGCACGGGCGGGGTTTATGACTACACCCCGCCGGGCGGAACGTTTGGCAAAGGTTCATATTCTTACCACTTCGAAGCCTCGGACGGCACTGCCACTGTGCGTTTGCCAGCGAACGGAGATTTGTCGTTTGAAGTGAAAAATATTCCCGTGGTTTTGGTGCCTGGGATTATGGGGACAGAGATGTGGAATGGAAGCCAGAAAGTGTGGCCAGATATAGTAGGAATGATTGGTGATCCGGGTGATGACTTTATGAATATTTTGGCAATGAATTTTGATGGCACGCCCCAGAACAGCCAAATTACCCCAGGCGATATAATCAGAAAACCGGCAGTTACAAAAGACGTGTTTGAGGGGTTAATCAATCAGTTTGCGGATTTGGGATATTTGGAAAATATCGACCTTTTTGTAGCGCCTTATGATTGGCGGCTGGATATTCGCGATGCCAGCAATATTTTAAAAATTCAGATAGACCTGGTAAAAAATCAAACTGGCAGCAATAAAGTGGATTTGGTAGCGCATAGCATGGGCGGGCTGGCGGCTAAGCAGTATATTTTGGATAACGGCTCGGCGACAGTGGATAAATTGGTATTTATCGGCACTCCGCATTTAGGCGCGCCATTAGCGGCCAAGGCTTTGCTTTGGGGTGATAACTTGAATATTAAGCTGGTGGCTGTGCCGTTCTTGGCTTCCGAGCGAGTAAGATATATTTCCCAAAATATGTTCTCTATTTACGAATTATTGCCCAGCCGGGATTATATACAACAAAATGGCCGGTATTATTTTGACGAAGTCCAACAAGTTTTATTTGATTACGACCAGACAAAACAGTTTTTTACAGATTCCGGCTTGAGCCCGATTATGCTGCAGGCCGCGGACAACTTTCATTCCAGCGCCTTGGATAATTTTGATACCGCGGGAATTGATGCCTACAATATAAACGGCTGTGATACGCCTACCATAGCAAAAATAATAAAGAGAGGGCTTGATGAATATTCGGTTGAAATGTTAGCAGGCGATGGCACAGTGCCTTTGGGCAGTTCCAAGGCCATTGGAACGGACAGTAATAAGACCTATTATTTTAAGAATGGTTGGTGGCTTTTTGGCGATATCGAGCACTCCACTATGCCCAGCGCTGACGGCATTAGAGAGTTGATTACAAATATTATTACCAGCGCGAATATATCTTTGCCGGATAACGCTACTCATGATTCTTCTGTTTGCAGAATTGAAGGCGAAATGGTGTCGGTGCATAGTCCGATTAATCTGCATATTTATGATTCCAGCGGCAATCATGTTGGCCGCGGTGAAAATGGAGACATTGACTACAACATCACTGGCGTGGCCTATGAGGAGATTGGCGAAAATAAGTTTGTGTTTCTGCCAACATCTAATGGGCAGACTTATCAAATAGAGTTAGACGGCACCGGGGTGGGCACCTATAGTTTGCGCGTTTCCAAGATTGAAGATAATCAAGTGGTGGAAACCGCTTATTATTCTGATCTGCCGGTCAACACCACTACCGAAGCCACTGTCACTTTGGCTGGTTCGGTGGCTAACACTGTCCTGCAAGTAGATCAAAATGGCACTAATAATTTTACTCCGGTATCGGTCAGCGCCATACTCAATAGCACGCAAGCCGCTGATATTACCCAGCCCTCAAGCGCCATGGCTGTTTCCGGCAGTAGCTTGGGCGGCGACAGGTATCAAACATCAGCCACTGTCAGCTTATCCAGCGCTGATGATAATGCCGGTATTCTCAAAACCGAATACATCCTTAATGGTGGCAGTACATGGAATACTTACAGTAATTCATTTATAATAACCGCATTAGGCAGTAACACTATCCAGTATCGAGCCACAGACCGAGCCGGCAATGTTGAATCAACTAAATCCAAGACCATTGAAATTGTGGCCGCTCCGAATGCTGTTATCTTTATTTCACCCCCAAGTTCAACAAGCAATGTAGAGGTTCCTGCTCCAAAAGTTTTGGGCCAAGAAATCGAGCGGCCAGCCAACGAACGCTACACCAAAGACGAAATCCTGAACGTTTTGGCTTTGGCTGACACCGATAAACTCCTGGATTATCTTGGTAAAACTCGCAATACTGTCTTAGAAGCAAAAGTAGCGCAAGATTACGGCAAAAACTTGGTTTTAGACAAAGCGGCTACAAACTTTATTACTTATGGCACGAAGAGCACTGATAAACTAGGCCTGGGAGAGCGGGCCGGGGTATTGCGTTCGTATCAATATGCTTTTGGTAAGTTACCCCAAACCGCGGCCGATTGGCAGGATGCGGTGAATATTGCCACCAATCAATTACCAATAAAACGTAATATAAAAGTTGAGCAAGAAGCACGGGCAGTCGTCAGAAAGATTGTTGGCCGCATAGATAATCAATCAGTTTTGGCCATTGCCTATGGTTTGCGGCCGGAGGTCAGAGATATCAAGAGAGAACAAGTAGAATTGGGACGATTTGGTAGAATTTTTGGCAAGATGCCCAGTTCAGTATTTGATTGGAATGTTTTTAGAGAATTGGTTTATTAATAAAATTTAAAAGCAAAAATATGAAAAAGATAATTTATGGCAATATTATTTCTATAATAATGTTTATAATATTGCCTTGGTTCATTTTTATTCAAGAAGAAAGTTGGGATGTGCTTAGTTTTAATCGTAATTATTTGTTCATTATTGTTTTGATTGGCGCTATACTCTTGCTTTACGCCAATATCAGATACGCAATCAAATCCAAAGGCGGCGAACGGGTGGCATCAATAATTTTTATCATTCCGCCTGCGTTGGTTATTCTGTATTTTGTCTTGGGCTACATCGCCTTTAGCCGTTTTGCTATTTTGTGATAAATCCTAATATGAACCCAGAACCAACCCAACCAAACGATGACTGGTTTCACGACGACTGCCAAACAAAAAACACTCCGCCTTGCCAACAAGGCCGGTTTTCTGATTTGTCTGGCCAGCCAGACTACGCTTAAGCTTCGTCGGCTAAAATTCTTTTCTTGAGAATAATTTTTCCAGAACCAACCTTTAGATACTTTTCTAAACGCCTGGCTTGCCTTTCGGTGGGCACAGCAATAAAAGTTGTTAGATAAACTGGTAGGTATGGTTTTACAGACAATGACAAACCGGAATTATGCTCTATGAGCCGACGTCTAAGATTATTAGTTGATCCAACATAGATCCATTTTTTGATTATTCTACTTTTAAGCGCATAAACATACCACATAAATTTTATCTTATTCGTAGTCTGGCCCAGCCAGACGAAGCGAAGCGTAGTCTGGCGGAGAGGGTGGGATTCGAACCCACGGTCGCCTTATCAGCGACAACATCTTAGCAGGATGCCCCGTTAGACCAACTCCGGCACCTCTCCGTGTATTTACAAAATAGCTTATTTTTGGTATCTCTTCAAGTGTTTGGGGTTATGTGTTCCTATTAGGCTGAAGTATCTTTCCATGGCGCTTCTGCTTTCAACGCGGATGTCGTACTTTCCTCTGCCCGCGCGGCGATGTTTGATATCCAATTTTGACAATATCTCTTCCACTGATTGCAACAATGGAATGGATTTACTCGTGAACGCCAGTTTTTTGTAAGTGTATTTTTTTGTTTTTACATTATATGAGTGTTTAATTATGGTTCCGTCTGTATCTACTAATCCCCTGAGGCAGGCCAGGGCGTATTTTTGATTGTTCTTTATCCAATTAGGAATATCAACCTGTTGCCTAATTTTGTTTCCTATTTTTAATCCGAGATTTTTTACTAAAAATTCTACTAATGCTGTTCTGGATACTACGATTGCGTTGACTGATTTTTTTTTGTGATAATGTATTGACGGCTTTACGCAAAATAGTCTTTTGATAAGTTTGGCTACGAATACGCCATATTGTTTGTCGTTTTTATAATGCAGCGTGATGGTAATTTGCCTGTTGGTTATTCCGCCGTCTCCCAGCACTAGGCCCACGAATTCAGCCAGATCGTTGCTTAGTCTTGGTTTTTTAATGGTCTTTCTTTTTAGAATTTTTGTATTTTCTTTTTTAAATTTTCCTTCTTTGTTCCACCATTTTTTCCAGTGTCGTTGGCGCGTACTTTGATTGCCGCCGATTATCCCGTATTTTTTATATGTTGCTTGCCCTCCAAGCTTTGCCGCCTCTTTTGTCCACCAAAACGGCTGTTTAATTACGACATTAGCCGGGAGATTGCAGTTAGCCGTATCACACAGCTTCTTTAATGATTTGAGCGGGATAGAGTATTTTTCGTGCTTCCATTCACGCAATGTTCTAGGGTGGATTTTAAGCAAGGACGCCAGTTGAGATGCAGTTTTCTGCGTTTTATTTTCAATGTACTTTAAAAATTCTTTTTGTTTATTTTTAGGAAATTTAGCTCTTTTGTCGTTCAACGATTCTACCATGCTTCCATTATATCATTTTTACAAAGGGTGGCCAAAGGCAATGGCCAATGCCCAAACCGAGGCCGCGCCGCTCCCTTTTAGCAAGCGGGCTATGGCTTCGCAGGTTGAGCCAGTGGTGATAACGTCATCAATAATCAAAAAATTTTTATTGACAATTGAGGCCGCGTCAGTCGTCAAAGCAAAAACTTGCTTAACGTTTGTCAGCCGGTCCGAGCCCGAGAGAGTGGCCTGGGCCGCGGAGTGGCGCGTTCTTTTGATAAGGCCATCCAGGTTATAGCCGCGTTTTGCCTGCAGAGCCAGGGCCAGTTCTTCGGCCTGGTTAAAGCCCCGCGAGCGCAAGCGTTTGGGAGCGAGCGGCACCGGCACCAAAGTCGTTTGGCTGGAAAGAATCAAAGTCGGCAGGGCCGGCCAAGTTGCCAGTCTTATTTGGCTCAACCCACTCTCCAAAGCGCGACTTTGCTCGCGCAGTTTAAGCGTCATTGCGTCCAAGCCCTGGGAAACAAAAATAGAGAGCGGTTGAGTCAGGTTTTTGGCGCCTTGGTATTTCCAGGCCTGAATAAGTTTTTGGATTACAGGATTGGCGTAGGGGATAAAGGCGATGGCTCCAGCGAGCGCGCGGCTTTGGCAGCAGGCTTGGCAAGTTTGGCCCCAATGATTTTTTTGGCCGCAGAACGGGCAGTGGCGCGCGGGCAGGAGAGGCAGGTTTGAGAGGCAGTTGGGGCAAAACCAAACCCCTTCTTGGCCGCAACCAAGACACTCGATGGGAAATATCAGGTCGAGCAAAAGCCTGGCATTGCGCTTGACCGTCATCTTGAGCGGAGCGAAGCGGAGTCGAAAGATCTCATTTTTTGATGCTTGTTGCGTCATCATAGAGATCCCTCGACTTCGCCAGACTGCGCTCTGATTACAGAGCTTCGTCTGGCTCCGCTCGGGATGACGGCGAGTTTAGCCGGCTTTAAAAATTAACTTATTGTCAGCCGCGTCAATGATAATTTCGGTTTTAACGGCTGAATCAGCCATCCTGAATTTTTCGTTAAGAAGGGTATTGGCCAACTCGCTCTCAATTTGCTCCTGGAAAAACCGGCGGATGCTGCGGGCGCCGATTGCCGGCAGGGAGGCGCGGTCAAGAATGTAAGTTTCAGCCGCAGCCGTCAAATTGATGCTTAAGTTTTTCTCTATCAGCCGCTCGTTTATTTCTTTGGCAAACAGGTTGATAATTTGCCCCAAGTGCTCGCGCGCTAAAGGATTGAACACAATGAGCGAATCAATCCGGTTTAGGAATTCCGGCTTAAAATGATTTTCAGTTTCGCGCAAGACGCGTTTGGCCACGGTGGCAAAATCGGTGGCAGCAGAGGCGCTCTCGCCAAAACCAAGGCCAGCGGTTGTTTTGAATTCTTCCAATCCTAAATTGGAAGTCATGATTATGACTGTGTTGCGGAAATTGACGCGCCGGCCCGTGGCATCCGAAAGCTCGCCATCTTCCAGAATTTGCAGCAAGATGTTAAAGACTTCCGAGTGAGCCTTTTCAATTTCATCCAAGAGCACCACGGCGTAAGGCTGGCGCCGGACCAAATCTGTGAATTTATTGCTGTCGCGGTAGCCGACATAGCCAGCCGGAGCGCCGATTAAGCGCGACAGAGTAAAGCCTTCGGAAAATTCGGACATGTCCAGGCGAATCAAAGCTTTGGGGTCGCGGAATAAAGTGGCGGCCAGCTGCTTGGCGGTTTCGGTTTTCCCAACCCCGGAAGGGCCTAAAAATAAGAAAGAGGCCAGGGGTTTGCCAGGGCTCGCCACCTGGGTGCGGGCGCGCCGGATAAGATTAGCGATTTTTGAGAGCGGCTGGTCTTGGCCGATAATTCTTTGGCGCAGCCGCTCTTCCAAATCAGAGAGCAGATCGCGCTCATCGCTGCCGAGCTCGCCCAAGGGAATTTTGGTCAACCGGGCCACCACTTCCAAAACATGCTTGCGCTCCACTCTAACTTTATGAACGTCTTCTTTTTTGGCTTCAGAGAGTAATTTCTGCAAGCTGCTTTGGATGTCGCTTTCTTGCTGTTTCAGCGCCATGGCCAGGCTGTAATCCTCATTTGACACTGCCTGGCGCTTGGCCGCCAGGGCGCGCTCCAGGGTGGCTTCGGTTTTGCGGATTTTCTGCCAAATACTGCGCTCCGAGTGTTCAACTTTCACTTTAGCCGCGGCTTCATCAATCAAGTCAATGGCTTTGTCAGGCTGCAGTTTTTCGGTTAGATAGCGGTTAGAAAGCGCCACGGCCGCGGCAATGGCTTCGTCGGTGATGATGACGTTATGAAAATGTTCGTAATTGGAGCGGATGCCAGCGAGCACTTTTGTGGTTTCTTCGGCATTGGGTTCATTAATGATAATCGGCTGCAAGCGGCGCTCCAGGGCGCTGTCGGTTTCAACGTGTTTTTTGTATTCTTCGGTGGTGGTGGCGCCGATAATGCTCACTCTGCCCCGGGCTAAGGCCGGCTTTAACATATTGGCCGCGTCCAAAGAGCCCGAAGCCGAGCCAGCGCCGATAATGGTGTGGATTTCATCAATAAAAAGAATCACGTTGCCGCTCTCCTCGGCTGATTCAATCAGGTTTTTAAACCGGGCTTCAAATTCGCCTCGATAAATCGTGCCGGCCACAATCGCGCCCAAATCAATGGTGTAGATTTTTTTATTGGCCAGAATCGGCGGCACCGCGCCCTGGGATATTTTTTTAGCCAAGCCTTCCACAATGGCGGTTTTGCCCACCCCAGCCTCGCCCAGAAGCAGGGGATTGTTCTTGTAGCGCCGGCAGAGCACGTGGATTAAGCGGTTTATTTCCGTTTCCCGTCCGATAACCGGGTCAATGTCTTTTTGCGCTTCCACGCTGGTCAGCTCGCGGCCAAAGTATTCCAGCGCGGCCTGCAATCTTTCGGCGCGGATGGCCCGGGTCGCGGGCTGGGAGCGAAAAACAGCGGTTAAATCCGGAAACTTAGAAGTGCTCTCCAGCACAATGTGGAGGTTTTTTTCCAAATCATTTAAGTTGATGGCGTGCTTTTGCCACCAATTTTTAACTGCCGCGGAATTAATCTCGGTCAAGCTTTTTAAAAGATGTTCAGTGCCCACGTACTTATGGCCGTATTGGCGGCTCAAATGCACGGCCTTGATGATTCTAGTCACAGCTTCTTGGCCTAACCGCGTCTTGGCTGGTTTGCGGGTAATTACCACAGCCGCCCCGCTTTGGCGGGATTCCACGGGGCTGGCTTTGCTGATAATTTCCGAGGCAATACTGCCAGGCTCGCGCCAAAGGGAATCTAGAAGATGGGTTGAGCTTATTTCATTCGGCTCGTCCGAGAGGCTAGGGTTTTGCCAAGCCAAAGATTGAGCTCGGAGCAGAGCTTGTTTTAAGTGTTGAGTGAATTTTTCCGCCAAAAGATTATTTGACATGACAAAAAGTTAGTTACTGGAAGTCAAATTTTCTCATTAAAATACTTTCTTGTCAATCCCGCCCCTTTTTTCGTAATCCGAAAAAAGGGGCGGGATCAAGCAAAAACCTTTATATATCCCACTCGGTCGCGATTTCCTTGTCTTTCCTGAAAAACTCATACCTCCCGGCGCTCGCATTATATTGGTACCACGAATGCCAAATTTGATCCAGAGCGTTTTCGTAAAAGACGTACCCCGCCTCATCCACTTCCATAATTCCGTCACCATCAGTATCAACGAATGAAATTTCATCAGCATGAAAAGCATCATTGTCGTCCCCTTCTCCATACTCCCCAACAATCGGCACCAAGGCCAAACCGTTGTCGGTTTCTTTCAGTACATACTTAATAAGAAAACCACCCCATCCCTCTCCGGTCACGACCACCGCATACGGCTCAGAGCCGAACAAGTCCTCAACGCGTTCTTGAGGCGTGGCGCGCTTTATGATCGCGAACGTGTTGCCGCCATTCGTGTATTCCACTGAAATGGGAATATGCCGCACGACAAGCCCCTCAATTCGGTTGAGCGTAAGCACGTATGCCGCCCTCTTTTCTTTGCCGTCCTCAAAAGTAAGCCACATCTTGCCTTGGTTGTTGTATCGCTGTATTCCAAATAATACTGATCCAGCCACTCCGCAACCCAGCAGGAAAAAAATTATAGTCCAAAGTTTAATCGGATTCTTTTTGTCACGGTTGTCTATGCCGTTTTTATAAACACCATACACTTCTTTTTCGTATTTGGTGTTTCCTTGCGAGTTATAATTCCGCACGGCCTCATTCCATGGCCGCCAATGCCGCTCTCCAGCATCAGTGATGCCCTGCGCCTTATGATCCAGCCACCGCACGCCCCATTTAATGCTCTGTTCCGGCTTGTCAGCATTAGCTTCCCCTGTTTCGCTTTTTAAAATTTTTCTGATAACATTTGAAGCAAAAATCCAATTGCGATGCAAAATTGATGATTTGTTTTTCTTGATGTTATCGTCAACAATAACCTTGATGTCGTCGCCGTCAGAGAACCTCCAGCGCGCTTGCGCTTTTACGGTCAATGATTTCAGTCCAAGATCCCTTAAAACAAAAGTGAGCCACGGCTTATTGTTTCCGTCTTCGGCTTGCTGGTTTAAACCAAATGCAACATGCGACGGATCAGCGATATTTTGAATATCAACTCGTTCAACAAGCGCGCCTTGGTCTGGAATTAAAGAAACAGCGTGTTTGCCGGCCCTAAATTGGGTAATGAAGTAGACTGTTTTTGAGGTATTATGCAACTTTCCGCCAGAAAAAGCAGCTGGCGAGTCAAAGTAGCGTTGTGGATTATTTAGCTTGGAAAATTTCTCTCCATCAATTTCAATTCTCAAATCTTCATCATCAGTGGCGTCAGCGCCTCTTTGTTTTTCGTCCCGCACGCGCGCTGAAACAGAAAGCACATACCACCCAGCTGTGTCAATATTAAATATCAAAGACAATGTCTTTGATATTGTTGTTGGTTTTATAAGTAATTCTGGCATAGTCTTTGCCTAGTTTTTTTCTTGGGATTTAAAGCGGCTTGATTGAGCCGTCGGGTTGAATGTTTTGGGGCGTAACCGGCGGCAAAGGCGCTGGGGTGGCCGGGGAAGCGGAAACCAGAACAGTTATAGTTTCCGCCACCAGGGTTCCGGCGGCTGGCCGGGCCGTTATTTCCAGCTGATCGCCAATGTAAAAGCGGCTGCGGTCAAAGGCTTTGTTTTGGTAGGTGATGGTTGTTTCGGGCCGCAGGGATATTTCAATTTTTTGATTAGCGCCTTCAGTTGCAACCGAGATTGTTTCTGGATTGATGACAGTCAACACGCCGCGCACAATTTGGCGCGGAATTTCCGGTTCAGTTGTTGACGTCTGCGCTGGAGGGGCATTTTGTTGGTTTTTGAGCTGATTGACGTAGTTTTGATAATTTTGGTTGCTGGCTTGATTGTCGCGTTCAATTAAAAAAGCAAAAACAACAATGATGATAATCGCGGCCAATAGCGTCGCTCCCAGGACAATAAGCGCCTGGCGCGAGGCCAGGCCTTGCCCTGTTCTAAAGTTTTGTTTTTTAGGCATAGTGATATAATGAAATTAGAATAATTGTTATATTGTCATATTGTTAATGCGCTGAAACAATATAACAATTTAGCAATATGACAATATAATTATACCATAATGGTAAAGAAAATTCATTTAGGAGTAATTATAACATTGCTATTGGTTCCAGTGGTGGTCCAAGCGGCTTGTAATTTTCACGACATTACCGGCTTTATTTGGTCATCAAATATCGGTTGGATTTCTTTGAATTGCGCCAACACCGGAGCTGATGTTGATTATGGCGCGGACGTTAATTTTGATGCCCCCACTCCCGCCACGCCCATGACCGGCTATGGCTGGTCGCCAAACGTAGGCTGGGTCAATTTCCAGCCAGCCGGACCCTATCCCACGGCTCCGAACTATACCTCGCTTTTTACTCGCAACCTGGGAGAATCACCAACTTCAACTGTGGGCAAAATTACGGGCTGGGCTAAAGTTGAATCTTTGGGTTCAAACGGTTGGCTGAAGATGGGACCGATTGTCATTAATACAGTTGATTACGGGGTGCAGGTAGGTACCAACCGCGCCTTTACCGGCTGGTCGTGGAACGGAGGAGATAACATTGGTTATGGCCCGGAGCCGGACCGGGGAACCGGCTGGGTCAGCTGGCTCGGCAATGGTTACGGCGCCAGTGCCGTGGCCCGCTGGTTTGAAACTTTATATGGTGACATTTACAGCGGCGGCGATATTGATGCTCCTTTTTCTCCGCCAGCCGGGCGCTACAGCGCCACTTATCTACTGCAGGCTAATGGTACCATTGACCCAGCCACCATTACTTCACCGGGCGGCGCCGGAGCGCCATACCGCAGTGAGAATTTTGGCGTTGTTGCTTTGCCCCAGCAGTCAAACAGTTATCGCGGGACTTTGGGAATTTTGGACCGGATAGGAATTTTTAACGGCTATTATGGCACAGTTGTCACCCATAGCGGGGACAGCAATAGTTCCAGCGCTTTAGGGGCCAATATCATCTTGGAAAGGAAAATACATTACTTCACCGGCAATCTGACTATTGATAGTGATTTAACTTTCAACAAAGGAACAGGCGTTCAAAAGGGAAACGGCACTATTATCGTGGATGGTGATTTAATAGTGAATGCCAACACGCTTTATCAAAGCGGAGCCGTGGCCGGGAGAATTGATAATCTGCCATCCATAGGCTGGCTAGTGAAAGGCAATGTTACGATTAATCCAGTGGTCAGTTCAATGGCTGGCGTTTTTTACAGCGAAGGCGCTTCAGGCATTACTACTGGCACCACCGGCAACCCGCTTACTGAACAGCCGTTGGCAGTCAATGGCATGTTTATTGCCCATTCCATTTTTCTCCAGCGTCTTTTTGTGTCTGCTGACAACACGCCAGCTGAACAAATCACTTTTGACGGTCGGGCCGCGGTCAATCCACCGCCTGGTTTTGCTGATATGATTAAGGGTTTGCCGACCTTGCGGGAGGTGGTGCCGTCATCTTGACAAATTGAGGCGTAAAATTTTCTAATCTGTGTACAAAATTTTGGCAGTTTTCTGGATTTTGTTGTATAATAATCAGTAAAGATACAAGACACAAGAAACAAACAAATTAAAATACTCAATATTCAAATTCAATTCCCTATTTTAATTTTTAATTTGAATATTGTTTGTATCTTGTTTCTTGTATCTTGATATTTATTAGTCCCATGCTTCTCATCAAACAAAAACACTATTTTTTTCTATTAGCCTTTTTATTATTGCCGCTTAGTCTCCGCGCGGCCTGGTCAGAACCCACCCAAGCACCACCCGGAGGCAATGCGGCGTTGCCGGTATATACC
>MHKO01000034.1 GCA_001818435.1 Candidatus Komeilibacteria bacterium RIFCSPLOWO2_02_FULL_48_11 | reverse complement strand
TTTTGTTGTTGGAGAGGATTTTGTGGTATAATTCAGCCATGCTTTTTCGTTTAAACCGCGTTTTACGTGCCATCGTTTGCCAGCATCAAATTCTGGCGGTTTTGGCAGTGGTGGCGGTTGGCACTCTGGTTTGGCTCACCCCGGTTTCCGCGGGCTGGGCCATGAACCAAGTGGCTGACTTGCTCGCTAGCATTGCCCAGATTATAATTGAACTCGTTGGCAAGATTTTTACGGTTTTAATTGAGATTCTTTTGGCCGTGGTGGATTACAATGATTTTATAAACGCCCCGGCCGTGATAAAAGGCTGGGTATTGGTGCGGGATGTGGCCAATATGGCGTTCCTAATAATTTTCATTGCCATTGCCTTTGCCACCATTCTGGGTATTGAGAAATACGAATACAAACAGCTGCTTCCAAAACTTTTGATTATGGCCGTGCTGGTCAACTTCAGCCGCACCATCTGCGGCATTATTATTGACGCGGCCCAGGTGGTGATGATGACTTTTGTCAACGGCTTTAAAGACGTGGCGGCCGGCAATTTAATCCGCGGTTTTGGCATTACCGACATGCTGACTTTGCGCGATTTGGGAGAAACCGAAGGCGTAACCGGCACGGCTTTGGCCGCGGCCTCCATTTTAGCCGTGGCCATGCTGGTGATTGCCACGGTTACGGTAGGCATCATGGTGCTGATGTTCGTGATACGCATAATTTATTTGTGGATTTTGATTGTGCTTTCTCCGTTCGCTTTTATGCTTTCCGCGGCCCCGGGATTTTCCGGCAAATTCAACGAGTGGTGGGACAAGTTCGCGCGCTATGTTTTTATTGGGCCGCTTTTGGCTTTTTTCCTGTGGCTGTCTTTTTCCATCATGTCCTCGGTGGACCCGGGCCAGAATCTGGCGACCCAGAACAAAATTAATTTTGGCAGTACAACTTCGGCGGTCGGTATGGCTGGCCGCACCAGCGCCAGCATTACCGCGGTCAGTAGGTCGGACAATCTTTTGAGCTTTGGCATTGCCATTGCCTTATTAATGTTGGCTTTAAGCACGGCTAATTCCATTGGCGTGGCCGGGGGCAAGCTGGCTGGCTCGGCCATGGCCAAAATCCAGAGCGGGGGAATAAAATTGGGGAAGATCGCGGGCTTGGGAGTGCTTGGCGGCTTGCCAGCCATTGCTGGTGGTACCCTGCTTGGCACCCAGAAAGGCCGGCAAGCGTTGGATTGGGTGAATCGTTGGCAGGCTTTGCGCGGCGGGTTTGACTTAAACCTTAAACGACAATGGAAAGGCATGAAAGAAGGCTTTGCAGAAAGAAAAAAGCGGGAAGAAATGGGCATTTCAGTTAAAGCGTTTGAAAAAATGAAAGAAGGTGGTCTTTTGGCCGTGGCCCACGCCTTTTTGGGCGGTGGCCGCGATGCCGCTGAAATGTACGTTCAAGGAGCTTTCAACCTGAAAGGGTTCAGAAACATCTGGCGCACCATAGTCGGCGGTCCGGGCACTGTGGAGAAGATACAAAAAAAGGCTGCTGATGAAAAATTACAGGCTGAAATCGCGCAAAAGAGATACGCCATGCGCGACGAAGCCTTAAAAAAAGAGAATTTGGACGAGGAAGGCACTAAGGCTTTTGTGGAAGAACATTGGCAAGGTCGAGCCAAGAGAAACCAAGAGGACGATCAGACTCAGAATGTGGATGAAAAAGACAAATATTTGTTTAACGAAGACGGAAAAAAGGTATATCTAAAGGCAGAACTAAAAACGAAAGCGGTTGAAGTTTTGGGAGCAGACAGTTCTACTAAAGACAGAGAGAGTTTTGTCAACAAAACAGTGGATGAATTGGAAACAGATGATCCAGATATAGCCGAGAAAAAAAGAGAATATTTAAATGGAAAGGATGGAAAAGGAGGGTGGGAAGAGCGACGAGCCAAATCGCAGCTAGCCCAAGAAGTCAAAGCTGCCAGGGAATATAAGGGCAGTGTTAAAACTCCAGAAGGTGAAAGACATCAAAAAGTGTTGCAAGAGGTGCAAAAGTTGGGCCAGAAATTTTTACAAGCAGAGGCTGAAAAAAAGGACCAGGAGTCTCAACGGCTGGCCAAAGGCGGTCTTTCGGATGCGGAAAAAGAAGAGCGAGAGAAGGGTTTAAAAAACATCGTTAAAGAATTGGAGCGAATTGACAGGGATATTCGTCGAAATGACGAGATGAAATTGGGTCTGGATGTGTCGGCGCTGGAGGACCAGAAAAAAGAATTGGAAGACAAGCGGGCCCAAATAGCCAAAGAAGAAAAAGACGCGGACGGCAAAGGCACTAATATCTGGAAAGTTAAAGAAGTTGTCAATGTAGTCGCCGAGGCCGAGGAAAAAGTCGTTGAGGCTAAGAAAAAAGAGGCGGCAGCCAAGACCAAGGATGAAAAAAATAAAGCCACAAAAGAGAGGGAAGAGGCCGAAAATGAGCACGAAAGTTTAAAAAAGTCGCTGGAAGAGGGCGGCGAACGGAAGAAGATGTCAATAATGGCTGGGTTGGAAAAAGAAAGATTAGAAATGATTGGCCAAGCGCTAAGTTTGAAGCCGGAGGAGCGGGAGGCCCAGCGCGCCCAGTGGGAAAAAGAAAAGGAAGATTTTAAAACCCAGGCCAGCCAGCATGCGGTTCGCGCCAATGCGGCCGAACAGCGCGCCCGCAAATACATTCCGCCGCGCGCTTTTTACGCCGAGCGCAACCGGCGGCTTTTGGAAGACGATGAGATGAAAAAAATCACCAGCAAACTGGACACGGAACTGATTGCCGATTTTAAAGACGCGGTGGCCGACGGCAATTCGGTTAAGGCCGTGGCTTTGGCCAAGAAGCTGGCCAATGATTACAACGACAACGAGCTTTGGAACGCTTATGGTTTTGACAGCACTTCTTTGGGCATGCAGAAGTTCATTGATGCGGTGCTGATGGGTAAAAAAGACATAATCAAAGACAGCGACGGGGCCGTGTACAGAGGTCCGAGTTTGGGAATGGACGATCAAACAGCCCTTTCCATTGAAAACGAAATTAGTTACATCAACGAAAGCCGCAAGCACTGGGAAACGGCCCGCACCATCAAGGTCGAAAATGGCCAGTTCAAGCGCATGAGCGATTTGGAACATACCCAGGCCACTTTGGCCGAGATTGTCAAAGGCGATTCATCCGAGATGATTCGGGGCCTCAACCGTTTAGCTTACGGCGGAGAGAGGCCGCGGGCCGACGGCAGCGGACGAGATTTCATCTTGCGGCCCTTGGGAGCCGGCATACTTTCGGCTTTTGCCCCGGAATTTCATTTCCGCTTTGGCCGCGGCGAATACAACAAAAACGCCATTTTGAATCTTTATCAGGAATTGAAAAAGTTGCGGGAATTAGGCCTGCCGCCGGAGTTGCTTCACGAAACCGAGGGCAAAGGGAGAAAAGTGGTGGAAGAAGGCGGCAAAAGCGGCCCGGATATCGCGCGGAACATGTTTTATAGGGGTAAAGGGATAGGGATATTTTAATAACGAATAATATTTTTTTATGATTGATTTGGCTGACAAAGAAATTTTCAAGGTCATTAAAGACGAGGCCGAAGACACACTGGCGAGCGACGACGGTCAGCGCGCTTCTGCTTTTATTGATAATTTGCCCTTGGCCCTCGCGACCGAACTGAACCAAAATTTGCCGGCCGCGCAACCCGATTTAGTGACCGCTTATCAGGCTTTAAACGACCGGCTTTCATTTGTGGCCATACCGGCTTTAAAAAGAGAGGAGATTGTGGAGTTGTTTAAGAATAAATTACTGCTGGGTTTGCGCGAGGCGAGAATTGATTTGATTGCGAAACTGAAAGCCGCCTTGCTGACCATTCCCGCTTTTAGCAGCCGCGATGAATTGCGCCAAAAGTTGCGTGAGGCTTTAATGGAAAATCAAGAACGCCTGGGAGAGGCCGCCATTAACCTGGGCGGAGCAATGGTTAATGCCACCATTGGAAATTGGTTAAAAAAATATGAGCGCGAATTGGGAGCCAGACCGGTCGGCAGTTTAGACTTAAATCAGTTTTTTGCCAGCGATAAAGACATCCAGAATTTAAGCCCCGCTGACCAGATAGCCGCCCGGCGTTTATTCAGTCTGCATGATTATTTAAAACTTTCCTCGCAAACGCCCGAGGGTTTGGAAGACCCGGTAATTTTTGCTGCCGAGGGTCAATTAAAAAAGTTGCGCGGCGGGGAGTGGGAGGACGTTAAAGTGGAGACTAAACTGGCAACCATCTTGGATAAAGTTTTTAAATTTTTTAACCCCGCGCCTTCCGCAACCGAGCCGGCAACTGTCGCGGCGCCGTCTTTTGACCTGGTTAATGTCGTCAAGCTCGCGCTCTCTCTTTTAACAGAGACAAAAGGCGAGCTGGCGGTTCTGCGAGACGCGCTGGATAAAGCGATTAATAGCCAGGCCAGAGATCGGGCCTTGGGCATTATACTGCTTTTGGCCCAACTGCGCCGGCTGGACGACATTCTTTCAGATGATGAGCGTTTTGTCTTGCTGGTGGCTGAAGACTTGAAAAAGAGCGGCCAGGATGATAAAGTGGAGGGGTTGCGTCTAAACCCAACGGCGCCGAATTTCATTGCTCGGTTTTTGAAAGTTGTTCTGCAAGACAAGCTTAATCTGGCCGAAGCCGAGGCCTTGGGTTTTGCGCAGAAGCTCGCCGGGCTCCTGGCGCTGGAGGGGGAAAAGTATTCGAGGATAGTTATCAGCGGGGAGGATGGAAAGTTGAGATGGAATCTGTAGATGAAAGTTTTAAAGGAATTTCAGAATTACGGAATTTTAGAATTTCAGTAGAAGACCACGTCATCCCGAGCGAGGCGTACTCGCCGAGTCGAGGGATCTCAGGGGTTAACCACGAGATTTCGGCCAAAGGCTGACCAGCCTCTGGCGCCGAGTCGAGGGATCTCAGGGGTTAACCACGAGATTTCGGCCAAAGGCTGACCAGCCTCTGGC
>MHKO01000033.1:22527-23582 GCA_001818435.1 Candidatus Komeilibacteria bacterium RIFCSPLOWO2_02_FULL_48_11 | reverse complement strand
TTTCTGGCATTCCAGTATCCGCTGGAAATCCCCGGAGTATCTATGGCCAATGCTTTGCGTTTGGCTTATAACAGCATTGCCAAGGCGCAAAACCGCACTGAACTGGATGTGCCGAAGTTCCGCGAATTATTGTTGTCTAAAATGTCCGAGCTCTCTATCACGGCTGATTTTATTGACCGGCCCCTGAACGAGGGCTTTTCCGGGGGCGAGAAAAAGAAAGCTGAAATTTTACAAGCCGCGGTTTTGGAGCCAAAACTGCTGATTTTGGATGAAACAGATTCTGGTCTGGACGTGGATGCTTTGCGAATTGTCGCGGACGGGATTAATCGTTTGCGCCGGCCAGACAGAAGCATCTTGCTGATTACTCATTATCAGCGGATTTTGAAATACGTTGAACCCGATTTTGTGCATGTGTTTGTTGATGGTCGGATTGCGCGGAGCGGGGGTAAAGTGCTCGCGGAGGAGTTAGAGGAAGCTGGATATAACCCCACGTCATCCCGAGCCCGACCTGGGCGGGAGGGATCTCAGCGGTAATCCACGAGATTCCTCGACTCGGCGAGTACGCCTCGCTCGGAATGACGGCATATTATGAAACCCATCACCAAAGAAACATACAAATACGGATTTTCCAAACCTGACGCGTCTGTTTTTAGGACCCGCCGCGGTTTGGATGAGGATGTTATCCGCGAAATTTCTCGGATGAAGAACGAGCCGCAATGGATGCTGGATTTCCGATTGCGGTCTTTTAAGATTTTTCAAGACAAGCCCCTGCCTAATTTTGGCGCGGATTTGTCGGAGATTGATTTTGACGATATTTATTACTACATCAAGCCAACTGACAAGCAGAGTCGGCAATGGTCGGATGTGCCGGATTCTATCCGCGACACGTTTGAAAAACTGGGCATCCCGGAGGCGGAGCGCGAATTTTTGGCTGGCGTCGGGGCGCAATATGACTCGGAAGTAATCTATCATTCCTTGCGGAAATCGTTAAAAGAGCAGGGCGTTATTTTTTCCGACCCATCCGAGGGGCTTAAAGAATACGAGGATATTTTCCG
>MHKO01000033.1:20197-22496 GCA_001818435.1 Candidatus Komeilibacteria bacterium RIFCSPLOWO2_02_FULL_48_11 | reverse complement strand
TCGCGGCTTTAAACAGCGCGGTCTGGAGCGGCGGCAGTTTTGTCTATGTGCCGGCTGGATTGCACGTTGAACAGCCATTGCAGGCCTATTTCCGCATCAATGCCGAAAAAATGGGCCAGTTTGAGCGCACGCTGATTGTGGTGGAAGAGGATAGTTATGTGCATTACGTGGAAGGTTGCACGGCCCCGATTTATTCCACTGGCTCGCTTCATGCCGCGGTGGTTGAAATCATCGTCAAGCCCGGAGCTCGGGTGCGCTACACCACAGTGCAGAATTGGTCCAATAATGTTTATAATTTAGTCACCAAACGCGCCCAAGCCTACAAAAACGCCACCATGGAATGGGTGGATGGCAATCTTGGCAGTAAAGTAACCATGAAATATCCGTCAATTTTTTTGATGGAACAAGGGGCCAGGGGCGAGATTATGTCTTTGGCGTTTGCCGGCAATGGCCAGCATCAGGACGCGGGGGGAAAAGTCATTCACTTGGCGCCAAACACATCATCAACAATAATTTCCAAATCAATTAGCCAAGGAGCGGGCCGGGCCAGCTATCGCGGTTTGGTGCGCGTCAATCCCAAGGCCGAGAATGTCAAAGTGCGCGTGGAGTGTGATGCTTTGCTTTTGGATGAGGAGTCGCGCACTGACACTTATCCGACCATGGATATTCGCAATGACAATGTCCGCGTTGAGCACGAAGCGTCTGTGTCAAAGATAGGGGAGGACCAGCTGTTTTATTTGCAACAGCGTGGTTTATCACCCGCTGAAGCGCGGGGTTTAATCGTCAACGGTTTTATTGAGCCCATTGTCAAGAAAATTCCCTTGGAATACGCGGTGGAACTGAATCGGTTGATTGAGTTGGAAATGGAAGGGAGCGTGGGATAAGTTACAAGTTTCGAGTTTCAAGTTACAAGATTTATGTCTATTGTAGTTCAGAGAGGAAAATTCATAGAGCAGATATTTGAGTTTATCAACAAAACAGGTGATGAACAGGTTATTGTTGAAGTAGAAAAAGATGCTAAATTTAAAGGCATTATCTTGATATCACAGATGAATGAGTGTAATATCTCTTTTGAAGTCCGCGTGCATGAGGGCGGGCAGGCGGATTTATACGCGCTGGCTCAAGGTCAAGGAGGCGAAAAAGGCAGTTTTCGGGTTGACATGGTTCACCTAGGGCCGAATACCCGGGCCAATGTGCAAGTCAAAGCCGTGTTAGACGGCCAGTCCAAATTGACTTTTGACGGCTTGATAAAAGTGATGAAGCCAGCCCAAAAAACGCAATCTTACTTGCGCGAGGATGTATTGTTGTTGTCCAAAAACGCCCAGTCATTTGGCAAGCCGCAATTAGAAATTGAGGCCAATGACGTCAAAGCCTCGCACGGTTCAACAGTGGGGCGTGTTGACGAGGAACAGCTGTTTTATCTGGCCAGCCGGGGAATTGAAAAGCAAAATGGCAAGGAGTTGATAGTCAATGGGTTTATAGAGAGTATCTTAACGCAAATTTCAAATTTCAAAGTTCCCTCCAGAGGCGGGCAGGCAAATGCCAAATGAATGTCAAAATCCTAATGATAAAAGGTTAAACTCGTCATCCTGAGCGAAACAGAGTTGAAGTCGGCCAGAGGCCGACCGAACCATCCTTTGGAGGGAGCCTCTGGCTGGGATCTCAGAATTAAACACGAGATTATTCGGCTTCGCCTCAGAATGACGTGCATATTTAATCATTTGGCATTGATTTGCCTGCCCACCTCTGGAGGGAACTTTGGATTTTGGCATTTGTCATTTCTCAAATACTCCCTGGCTTTAAAAATCGCCACCACTGTGGGCGCATGGCTGATTTTGTTGGCAAATACCATTTTAACGGCTTGATCAAATTTGATTTTATGCGGTTGGATTGATTCCGTGCCCTCGTGCTCGGTTTGACCAAAAGTTAAATCTCGGGCCAGATACAGATGCGATGTTGAATTAGATAAGGTTGTCCAAGAGTTAGTGATGCCAAGACTTATCCATTTTTTAGCCGTAATGCCCAATTCTTCCTTTAGTTCTCTTTTTGCGGCTTTGAGGGATGGTTCTTTGGGATTAATGCCGCCACCCACAGCGTTTAAGTCATGCCGGCCCAAACCATATTTAAATTCGCGGGCCAGATATAAATTATTGTCATTGTCCAAAGCCAGCGCGCAAATACCGTCAGCGTCCTCAATTACCACGTGCGTGCTGTGCGCTCCGTCGGGTTGAATGACCGCATCTTCGCGCAATTTAAACCAGGGGTTTTGGTAGGCAATGCGACTGGCTTTAATTATCCA